>JAICKZ010000002.1 GCA_025927665.1 Steroidobacteraceae bacterium
GAGGAATAACCAGCTTACGAATTCTGGTGAGCGTTGTGGCGTCGCGAATTATTTTTCCATTTGGTCTTAGATAGCGAAAACCAGATTTGCTTCGAACACGTCGAAAACCTGGATGCTCATCGGAAACATAAATAAGTCCTGAACCTAGCCTTTTTCTGGTTGATTGAACTCTTGATGATTGAGCCTTTGTTGATTTAGCTGCCGACATCCGTGATGACAGGTTCACTCGCGCGAGTTCGAAAGCGGTTGTTCCACGCTCTCGTCCAGGTCGTCTTCATCGATAGAATTAATACGTTCATCATTTGAAACGCGTAACGATCCAATGTCTGTAGACTCAAGATCAACTGGGTCGCCACCATCTGCTTCATCGGGAAGCGGAACATTGTCGAAAGACGCAGTGGCGTCTTCGGGTTGTTCGGCAAGTTCAAGGCTAATGGTTGACCATTCGTCCGCATCGATCTCATCAAGTGTACCGTCTTCATTTTGAATTTCGATCACGCCATCGCCATCATCAATGTCGATAATTTCAAACATAAAACCATCAGGTCGAAGGTACCATTGACCTGTGGTTGGAGTTAATTCATTCATTGCAATATCCAGCTTGTAACGATAATTCAATGTGCGATATATAATTCCGCCACGAAAGGAGCAATGTTCCCGTAAAGCTGTCGGAGAAATCGGACTATTTGAATTTCGGATGCTTGCGTCGATACGCAACGAGATGCGCTATAGTTCTGTTCGCTATAGATTTGCTTAATAAGTTTTGTAACTAAAGAAGTACATGCATGTCTAACTTCGATGTCATCGTAATCGGCGCGGGTGCCGCAGGTTTGTCCGCAGCGGCTTCACTTGCACGTAGTGGCAAATCCATCTGTATATTGGAAGCACGCTCTCGAATCGGCGGGCGAATCTTTACTCACCACAAAGCCGACCTACCCGTACCGATTGAACTGGGAGCAGAGCTGGTGCATGGTCGTTCATCAATCACATCAACTTGGGTACAACGAGCAAACTCGGTACTGATCGATATGCCGCAACAGCATTGGCGAATGAAATCAGGACGATTGCAAACCGGTGACACTCTATTTGAAGAAATGCAACATGCACTCGCGCGTCTACGACGACCTAAAAAAGATATTCCTTTTATAGATTTTTTGACCAGATCAAGTGACAAGCTTTCTCCTGCAATACGGCAGCTCGCCCGTACGCTAGCGGAAGGCTTCGATGCCGCGGACGTGACTCGCGTGAGCACATTGCAAATCCTCGAAGAATGGAGTAGCTCTGCATCCGCCAACGCACCAACCTTTCGTCCCTCGGGTGGATACGGCACATTGATCGATTACATCGCTCAGTCGCTTGATCCAAAGCACGTTCAGTTATCGCTTAACACGGTGGTACATGAAGTGAAGTGGCAACGAGGCCGCGTAACGGTGACTGCGATGAGAAATGGTAAAGCTTTCATCGCAACTGCACCGAAGGCAGTGATTGCTTTACCACTTAGCATACTGCAAGCCTCGACTCATGCATTAAATAAAACTTCAAACGCAGTATTGTTTTCGCCAACGTTATCCACCAAAGCAGCGGCGCTTGCTCAATTGGCAGTGGGCCCAGTCATCAAAGTCGCTATGCACTTTCGTCACGCCTTTTGGGAAGAAATAGATGGTGGTCGTTACAACGATGCGGCTTTCTTTATGTGTCCCGGCAACGCATTTCCTACGATGTGGACCGCTTTACCGGCGCGTGCACCTTTGCTGATCGCTTGGGCAGGCGGTCCCGCCGCGGCTCGCTTGTCAGATCAAAACGAAGAAACGATTGTGCAAGCAGCGCTCACGAGCGTACAAACACTATTCCCCAAGCACTCTTCGCTTCATCATGATTTACAAAGCGCTCATCTTCACAATTGGCAGACTGATTGTTTCGCTCGTGGTGCTTACAGCTATGTTATTGCAGGCGGCTCAATGGCACGCAAGCAATTAGCTAAGCCACTTGTCAACACGTTGTTCTTCGCAGGTGAAGCGACGGATACCAGTGGTGAAGCCGCAACGGTTGCGGGCGCATTAAACAGCGGTGAACGTGTCGCGCAACAAATCATTGCTACTTGTTAGAGAGAGTTTATGACAGTCATGCCACTGCTATATGTATAGTTCGATAGAAATCGTTTACGTTAATTAGTCGCCATATGATGATGACATCAAAAGCACAGCTCACACGGCACATTCGCAATCGCCTCCCTTATCTGGTGATTGATGACTCCAATGTGGAACCGATAGAGGTTGCAATCTATACCCTATCAGACCCGCGCGATCTTCGGCAAGTGCGCTATGTTGGGCAAACAATTTGCCCAAACCGACGTTATTTGCAACATGTCGGACGTGCACAACTATGGCTTCCTGATGAAATTCCTTGGTGGATTAAGTCGCCCAAGATGCGACCTTTGTATGAATGGATTAGAGATCTCTATCGCGATGAATATCGCTTGCCGGTGATGATGGTCGTGTCATGGACGCAACGTAGGAATGTCTTGCAAGAAGAACAACGATATATACAAGAATATTTGTCAGCGCAGCTACCACTTCTGAATCGCGAAGGCAGCACGCAACGATTCATTGCTGATCATTAAATAGAATATTATGCCGATCACTGCTATAGGCTGAGTTCGATAAATCATTTACTGTTCAGTTGTTGTATTGATATTCATGTCGAAAACTCATACACGAAATCGTTGAAGTGCTCGCGCGGCAATGTATGCACCATCGTCACTTATTTTGTTTGAAAGCAACTTGGCATTCTCTGCAATTTTGGATTGCAGTGCGTGATGTAGTGCATTGCAGAGTGAATCACAGGTCAGCTCATTGGATGCATGTACAACTCCAATACCGAGGTCGTGTACTCGTCGAGCCCAGTAGTGTTGATCGTAGAACTGCGGGATGACGACTTGAGGCATACCAGCCTTCGCAGCATTAGTCGTGGTACCGGCACCACCATGATGAACAACCGCTGCGACTCGTTTGAATAGTGCCTGCTGATTGACTTCACCAATACTTATACAATCTGGCAAATCATCAATCAATGCAAGCTCTGCCCAGCCTCGAGAGGTAATGACCCGATATCCTAGGCTGCGTGCAGCATCGATTACAATACGATTGATATCTTGAGGTGCACGCATGCTACCAAATCCAAAATATATTGGTGATTCACCTGCTTGAAGAAATGTTTCCAACTCGTCGGATAATGGGCTTTGATCATCAAGAATCCACGCCCCTGTTTGAAATACCTGATCTTCCGTCTTCGGCCATGGCGCCAAATTAGCATCGGCTGCTAACCATGGACGAGAGGTGAGTACATAACTGCGTACATCGTCAATCGGTGTCAAACCCAATGCCATACGATGAGAATTAAGAAGATCGCGCCACATCAAATTCCAACGCTGCGCATCTCTATACCAAAGATCGCTGTAGTCAGATTGGGATGAGAAGGACGAATTATTCAATGCCGTCAGCACAGGTGGCGCATGATATTTTGAAGGAACCACAATAGGGCAATAAGCAGTGAAAACGTACGGTACGCCAACTTTCTCTGCCACCGACGGCGCGGCAATTTGTAGTGCCGTTGCACCCACAATGACATCGCAGTTTCTTGCAGCTACAGTAAGTGTTTCAAACTGAGTGGCAATCGTATCTGCAATCATTGATTGTCGCTGCTCTGCCGTCAGTTTAATGAATGAATCAGTCCGTGCTGTCTGGCGAACTTCCGGCCCAATCGAAATGACCGATAGCTCGAAGCTCTCGATCCATTTGCGAAAATCTGGTGGCACACATAGTTGTACTTCTTCACCTAATGACTTTAGTGCTAAGCCTAAGGCCACCATTGGCTGAACGTCTCCCCTTGAGCCGATGGTTGATAACAGTACTCGCATTAATCTCTCCAGTTATTGAGTGGTCAAAACAGCAACCGGCTATATACAGAAAATACAGTTAACGCCGCCAGATGTTGTCACTTGGAAAGAGATTGATTAAACTACTAGCACCTTAAAGAAGAAGAAAAAATATATCTCCTTAAAGTTGGCACGGGAAGGCAATACCTAGAAACTCCAGACTCTTATGATCATCTCTTCAGATGATCAATCTGTTGATTCATTGCGCAACTTTATTAAATACGGAATGAAGATTATTGTTGGACCTTTGCAAAATGCGCAATGAGTCGCGATGTGATGGCAGCAAGTGCTTGTCTTATGATGATCGAGATTGATTAACTAAAACAATTTTGAAAAATCCAATTGTGCCAGATCACCAATACGTTCGACACTGACGTCAGCAGCGGGATAACGCGCGATATTGTTCGCATCCAATGCATAGTGTCCTTGGCGTGGAAAAATCGTTGTCAATCGATCACGCAAAGATTCTTTCATGTTAGTCAGAATCCGTAACTTGTCATCGACCATCACATAGTGACGCGCTGGATAATGTTGCTGCATGTCGGCAAGCATGAGCTCTTTATGAATATAAATAAGCACTCGCCCTTCTACTGCTTTCCATAAACCCGAGCGTTGAATTTTATGCGGCTGAAATACCACATCGCCATCCGACAGAATGACGGTATCTCCCCATTTACGACAATGCGCAAGCACTTGAAGCGCGTTCGCATACAAACGCTGATCGAACGGATAATTGATCAAGAACGTCGAAATTTCTAATAAACGTGTGTCACTCGGAACTTCCAATCGATAGCGTTGCAACGCTCCCAAGTAATCGACATAGCCTAACTCAGTACGAAGTTGTTCAAGGATTTGCCAGTATCGATCGCGCGCTTCACTGCCGAATTGATTGTCAAGATAGGTACGCAGATCTGCTTGTACCTGATCGTTATCAAGCAGTGTGTTGTCACAATCGAAAAGAAATACAACGTCGTTGGGCATGGTCGAAATATAATTTGAGATTATTGATATATCGGATCATACCAGACACATCTCATATCTACTTCAATGTTGAAGTATCTATTCAAGCGCTGGAGTGTATTCACCACGATTCGCTGCCCGATTACATGTTGCACGATGCGCAAGTGCTTGCTGAGCCGCAAGTGCTTTGGAAGTTTGATTTCGCCAAATCTCCAATGCCGGTTGCTGAATGGCACGAGCAAAAGAAAAAGTAATTGTCCAGGGTAATCGTGATTTAAATTTCACATGCATGGCATTAAGACGAGCTGAAGCTGCTTCACTGGACTGACCACCAGACAAAAATGCGATTCCCGGTACTGCCGCAGGGACAGATCGCAACAAACAATTGATCGTAGCCTCGGCTACTTCATCTTCACTCGTTGGTTTGGCGCAAGCCAATCCAGGAAGAACCATATTAGGTTTTAAAAGCATAGCCTCCAACACAACTCTTTGTAGGTAAAGTTGTTTGAAAACAGTACGCAACATTTTTTCGGTTACTTCACTGCATTGCTCGATGGTATGCGCACCTTCCATCAACACCTCTGGCTCAACAATGGGGACGAGTCCGGCTTCCTGACAAAGCACAGCATAACGTGCCAACGCCTGCGCATTCGCTTCAATGCACCCCTGGGTTGGAATACCTTCACCGATAATGATCACCGCACGCCACTTTGCGAAACGTGCGCCCAGTGCAACATACTCATTGAGTCGATCACGCAAACCATCAAGACCTGCGGTAATTTTCTCACCATTATGATGCGCTAACTCTTCGGTGCCCTTGTCCACTTTGATACCGGGAATGATGCCCACATCGTTGAGAACTTTGAGAAACGAAGTGCCATCAGCAGTATGCTGACGAATCGTTTCATCATAGAGTATTACACCACTGATGCTTTCATTCAGATTTGGCGTGGTAATGATTAATTCGCGATAGGCGCGTCGGGCGTCGATGGTTTGCGGAATTCCTAGATTGGCGAAGCGTTTGTTGCACGTTGCAACACTTTCATCCATAGCCAACAGGCCTTTGTCATGAGCGAGTAATGATTTGATGGTGTTTAACAGCTGTTGCATATTCATTGCTATCAAATCTCGTTGCAAGAAGTATCATTTTGGATCTGCAAATTACTCATATCGAATAAGTTGAGATCGAGGTTAGTCGTCGCAAAGACGCCTTCATCAAAAAATTAACTTACATTGCCTTACGCATCAGTTAGGTGGCCCACAGATAAGCGTCAAAGCCATTTGTATGGTAACACTTATTTTAAAATCACGCGGTACGGGACGGCGAGATGGCGTAAACAACTGTCGGTAACTCAGTAGCGAGATGGATCGTTTGACTGACAGCTGACTCATTGATCTTTGAGGCAATCAATAATCTTTCATTGCTTTACACTGAACCTCAATATTGTAATGCTTTGATACTGTTCGCGTAGAGAGGGTTCATGAAGCCGATGAGTTCCAGTAAGCTGGTTGTCTATGCTGCGTTAATCGGCAATATATTGGTCGCACTCACCAAATTTGTCGCAGCTGCAATGACTGGCAGTTCTGCCATGCTTAGCGAAGGCGTGCATTCTCTCGTTGATACCATTAATGAATTTCTATTGCTGTATGGTTTGAAGCGTGCTGACAAACGTCCTGATGCGACTCATCCGTTCGGTTACGGTCGTGAATTATATTTTTGGAGTTTTATTGTTGCTCTATTAGTATTGGCACTCGGTGCTGGCGTATCCTTTTATGAAGGTATCACTCATATTCAACATCCAGAACCGATCGCGTACCCCAACATAAATTATTTTGTGCTTGCTGTTTCATTTGTATTTGAGATCGCTTCTTGGTGGATAAGTCTGAAAACATTCCGCACCACCAAAGGTACATTGAGTTACTTTCAAGCTTTTCGTCAGAGCAAAGACCCCAGTGTTTTTGTGGTGCTGTTTGAAGACACCGCTGCTTTACTTGGCTTGTTGATTGCGATGTCTGGGGTCGTTGCGGTTCAGATATTTAATATGCCCAAGCTTGACGGCGTCGCATCAATTGCCATTAGTATGGTATTGATTATTTGCTCAATACTGCTGGTCCGTGAAACCAAAGAACTATTGATAGGCGAAACGGCAAAGCCACATGTGCGCGAATCAATTTTACGCATTGCCAAGAATGATCCTGGAATCTCCAATGTCAACGGTATATTGACGGTACAAATGGGACCACGACAAGTGATCGCAGCGCTCAGTGCAGAATTCCATGACGACTTGACGACGACGCAGATTGAGCAATGTGTTAGCCGTATTGAAGCGGGAGTCAAACTTGCGGATCTGAATGTCGTTACTTTGTTCGTCAAACCACAAAGTGCTGAAGCATGGCAACATAGAATTTCACCTTTGGCGGCGCAACAAGACGATGCCCCTATATAATATTAAAGTAACAAGCATTCATGGCCGAACAACATAAACCAGCTGGGAATATCGATATCAATATCGATCAGGTTGCGGTTCTGTTGGCGATATTAACCATGATCGTTCCACGATTGAAACTCAATACTTGGTTTGCCTCGTATGCAAGCGAAATACAGGCGCGCACGAAAAGAACGAAGATCAGTGCCTCGACGAAAACATAGAACAGTGCAAACACACTTGACTTGGCAACAACATACGCACCGAACAGCGCCGCAGTCGAAGTAAGGGCCGCGCCGACCTTAGGTGCACGTGATGCAGATGGCGAATACAGTTCGTCGAGTTCTGCAATGTCAATGCACCACTCAACGTTATTGGCCAAGATGGATTTAAGTCGACCAGTGAAATGGAGAATTCGCGGTCGATGACAAACTAAAAAAACGGCGATAGCCGATGCGACAATCACCGCAATGGCAACGGCCAGAACGCCGGTACCGAAGCGGAATCGAGAATCGAACTTCGCTATCAACTGATGAAGCACGCCAAGAATGGAGAGCACGATTGTGTAGGCCGAAATCGCCACGACGCTGCGAATCAAATACATCCGCGACAACGATAGTGCATCGCCATCTCGCAGCATTCGCCCACAAGCTGCAACACCAGTGATCACGAGTAACGCAACGCCAATCGCACCGACATTAGGAACTGCGAGGCCGCTTATCTCAATATCAACAACGCCAATCGTGGCAGCGAACAAAGCCCCCTTGATCAGTTGACTATCAAGGCGCGGGTTTACTTTTTGTAATGCAATTTGAAAAGCTCCAGCGGACATTTTATTCTATCAAGAGCTCGGTTGAATAATAATTGAGCAACGCGTTACGCAACGATAAACGACGCACAACCGAAATCATAAATTGAATGTTCGGCGTGCGTCCGTCCGATGATATCGATCAGGCTGCCGTTAATTTCAACGTTGAATAATCCGTGTAGCCCTGTGGTGCAGGTGTATAGAACGTTGCCATATCGGGTTGATTCAACTCAGCGTTCTCTTTCCATCGCGTCAACAAATCGGGATTGGCTAACAGTGGGCGTCCTACGGCAATTAAATCGCACTTTTTCAACATCAAATCCTGTTCAGCACGAACTTTATCGTAACCGCCAGACAAAATAAGTGTACGTTTGAACTCATTGCGGAACGTTGTCTTTATTGAATCTGGCACTTGCGGTGCACCCATTGAAGAAAGATCGGCCAGATGCACGTACACCGGTTTGCGCATGTTCAGCTGTTGCGCCAAATAAGTGTAATCTGCCGCCATCTCTGGATACGCAGGCATGTCGTTGAAGGTACCGAAAGGCGACAAACGAATTCCTACTTTGTCTGCACCGATCGCATTGATACAAGCTTCAACTACTTCTAATACAAAACGCATACGATTTTGCATCGAGCCACCATATTGATCGGTGCGTTGATTGGAGTTCGGGCGAATAAACTGTTCGAGTAAATAACCATTTGCAGCATGGAGTTCAATGCCGTCAAAACCAGCGGTCACTGCATTGCGTGCTGCTTGCACATATTCTTCGATCGTCAGTTTAATATCTGCACTCGTCATCGCTTGTGGCGACGCATGCGGTTGCATGCCGGCTGTGTCGGTATACATTTCACCGGCTGCAGTGATGGCCGATGGGGCAAGGGTTCGAGCACCTTGCGGCAAATTGAGTGTATGTGCCACACGTCCGCAATGCATAAGTTGTACGAATATCTTGGCACCGGACGCATGCACTGCATTGGTTACTAACTTCCAACCCGCGACTTGTTCTGCAGAAAAAATACCAGGAATACGTGCGTAACCCAAACCATTAGGCGACGGCGAAGTACCTTCGGTAATGATCAATCCAGCCGATGCACGCTGCGCGTAATACTGTGCCATGAGTTCATTTGGGATATTGCCAATGGCACGACAACGTGTCATTGGTGCCATCACCAAATGATTCTGCAAGGTAAGCGATCCAAGAGTGGTGCTTGAAAACAATAGTGACATAACAACTCCGAAGTAAAAAATATAAACTAACGATAAACTTTAAAACTCACAATATCATCAGGCACGGCTTTGAGAATAGTTTATTTTGAACAAACATTCAATATAAAAAGCAATGCCTAAAGCTTTGTTGCAGAATGGAATGAGGTTTTGAGAGAGCTTCGCTGATTGCTTAAGTAAGAATGGCGGCGCATCACCATTTCCAATCGCGAATCTCTGGCATATCCCGACCGTTAATATTAATGTACTGCCTGTGATCGAGCAACTTGTCTTTAAGTTGTTGCTTCAGATAAATTCCTTGACTACCGGTTTGCGGTAAGCGATCAACGGCATCCATGACTAGATGAAATCGATCCAACTCATTAAGCACCGTCATATCGAAGGGCGTGGTAATCGTGCCCTCCTCTTTATAACCGCGAACATGAAAGTTGTCGTGATTGGTGCGTCGATAAGTCAGTCGATGAATTAACCATGGATAGGCATGAAATGCGAAGATCACGGGTTTGTTCTTGGTGAATAACTCATCGAAATCGGTATCGGTCAAGCCGTGAGGATGTTCAGTATGCGGTTGTAACTTCATCAGATCGACAACATTCACGACGCGAATTTTTAACGTGGGCAAATGCTTACGCATAATGGACACTGCCGCCAATGTCTCCAATGTCGGGACATCACCACAACACGCCATGACCACATCAGGTTCAACACCTTGATCGTTACTGGCCCATTGCCATACACCAACACCCTGCGCGCAATGTTTAGCTGCGGCTTCCATCGTCAACCATTGCGGTGCTGGATGTTTGCCCGCAATCACGACATTCACGTAATGGAGACTACGCAGGCAATGATCCATCACGGACAGTAAGCAATTTGCATCAGGCGGCAAGTACACCCGCACTACCTCGGCTTTCTTATTAATGACTTGATCGATGAATCCCGGGTCTTGATGTGTGAAGCCATTGTGGTCTTGTCGCCATACATGCGACGCCAATAGATAATTCAACGATGCAATCTTACGCCGCCAAGGCAGTTGCGCCGTCACCTTCAGCCACTTGGCATGTTGATTAAACATGGAATCAACAATATGAATGAAAGCTTCATAGCAGTTGAATAACCCATGCCGACCGGTGAGCAAGTAGCCTTCGAGCCAACCTTCGCATTGATGTTCACTCAACATTTCCATGACACGCCCATCGGTTGCAAGAAATTCATCACTCGGTATGGTGGTCGCGTCCCATTGACGTTGTGTGACCTCAAACACCGATTGCAATCCGTTGGAAATGGTCTCGTCAGGACCAAACACACGAAAATTTCTTTGCGTCATATTGAGTTTGATGACATCACGTAAAAATTTTCCCAATACACGAGTATCGCCACTGCCCTGTATTCCAGGCGTTGCCACATCGATTGCATATTTGCGAAAATCTGGCATGCGTAAGTCACGCAGCAAGATTCCTCCATTGGCATGTGGATTGGCACCCATACGGCGTTCGCCTTCAGGGGCAAGTGCCGCAATTTCCGGTTGTAATCTGCCTTGATGATCAAAGAGCTCTTCAGGTCGATAACTTCTAAGCCATTCTTCCAATAATTTTAAATGTTCGGGATGAACAGCGGGATTGGAGAGCGGTACTTGATGCGAATGAAATGTTCCTTCAACTTGTACACCATCGACTATCTTGGGACCGGTCCATCCCTTCGGCGAGTTGAGCACAATCATCGGCCAGCGAGGACGTGTGGTATTTTTATTGATGCGTGCGTCGTGTTGAATTTGTTTGATTTCTGCGATCACGCGATCCAACGTTGCTGCCATCGCTTGATGCATGAGCTCAGGTTCGTGACCTTCAACAAAATAAGGTGTCCACCCATAGCCGCGCAACAACTGCTCTAACTCTTCGTGAGAGATACGTGCCAATACAGTGGGATTGGCAATTTTATAACCATTCAAATGCAAGATCGGCAGTACCACACCATCCGTTGTTGCATTGAGAAATTTATTAGAATGCCATGCTGTCGCCAATGGACCGGTCTCGGCCTCGCCGTCACCCACAACGCAAGCAACAATCAAATCGGGATTATCAAATACCGCACCGAATGAATGACTAAGTGAGTAGCCCAGTTCACCACCTTCATGAATGGAGCCCGGACACTCGGGTGACGCGTGACTGGGAATACCACCGGGAAATGAAAATTGCAGAAACAATTTTTGCAAACCCGCTTCATCTTGACTGATGTCGGGATAGATCTCGCTGTAGGTTCCTTCCAAATAAGTGTTACTGACAACCGCCGGCCCGCCATGTCCAGGCCCAGAAACATAAATCATATTGAGGTCATATTGTTTGATGACTCGATTTAAGTGCGCGTAGATAAAATTCTGTCCCGGTGTGGTGCCCCAATGACCGAGCAACATGTGTTTAATGTCTTCAAGCTTAAGCGGTCGCTTCAGCAGTGGATTGTCGAATAAATATATCTGCCCAACTGACAGATAGTTTGCAGCGCGCCAGTAAGCATCTATCTTACGTAGCAATTCGACAGTGCATTGATTTTCGTTCATAGCTAACGCGACTCGGTTGCAGTAAGACCCACAAGGTGAATAATCATTCTCGCCATCATCAATTCTTCATTAGTACGAATAACGCGAACATTCACTTGACTGCCGGCAGCCGAGATCAGTGGAGCATTGTCCGCATTGCGTGTTACATCTATCTTAACGCCAAGAAACTCAAGGCCAGTGCAAATGCGTTCACGAATGACGGGGGCATTTTCTCCGATACCACCCGCAAACACCAACGTGTCCAATCCACTCAACACAGTGGAGAATGAACCGATCCACTTCTTTGCTTGATAGCAAAACAACGCCAGAGCTTCGGCAGCGTGAACATCATCAGCTTCGCACTCAAGTAGATCACGCACATCCGAGCTGCGTTCCGAAATGCCGAGCAATCCAGACTCATGATTCACCATGTGTTGAAATTGTTCAGTACTCATTTGCTTGGCGTGTGCCAAGTAATATATCAGACCAGGATCAATGTCACCGGTTCGTGTACCCATCACCAATCCCGCCGTCGGTGTGAATCCCATACTGGTGTCAATGCTGTTGCCATTAAGCACCGCCGCCATGCTTGCGCCACCACCAAGATGCGCAAGAATTACACGACCGTGCGTCGCGGCCGGATCGCCCATACGGATTAATTCTTCCATAAGATAACTGAATGACAGACCGTGGAACCCATAACGTTCTACACCGTGGGTTTGATAGCGACGCGGGATGGGCAACAACTTTGCAACGCTTGGCATGCCGCGATGAAACGCCGTGTCAAAACATGCAATCTGCGGTAATGATGGATGTCGCTGTTGAATTGTTTCAATCAACTTTATTTCATGTGGTAGATGCTCGGGGTCGTACGCAGTGACACTGCGAAGTTCATTGAGTAATGCCGGTGTGATCGGTTGCGGTGAAACATGCGCCATTCCATGAACAATGCGATGACCTACTGCTTTAACGGTTGCGAAAGCAGGCTGCTGTTCGAGGTAATTCAACACGGCAGCTATCGCTGCACTATGATCCGATGCATCAATGACGTGACTCTCCCGCTCTTTGTTGTCCGCATGATTGATCGTTAAGCTCGTGCCCTTCGAACCAATGCGATCCAACTTGCCATGCACAATCACCTGTGGCGATTGATCAACTTCATATAACGCAAAGCGCACACTCGAAGATCCACCGTTGATCGTTAAGATAGAGGAATTATCCAATTTAATATCATTCCGGTTGTTTGATGTCATTCCACAGTAAAGCTATAGCTTACTCTTATTCCGCATGTTGATTGCATCGCCGATCTTACGCGATAAGTAATACCCAGTACTTGATTGTGAGCATTGCCTGCATTCAAAACTGAATTCGTCATTAAGTTTATGGCCTGCTGTTCAAACAATCTCAACCCCAACAACAATTTATGTGTGGTACCGAACTGACTATGTAGAAGGCGCCAAAGATACTTCAGAAAGACAGTCAGCAAAATAACGAGGAGCTTAATGATGCAATCCTATTCAATGCTGCAGGTAGCTTCCGTTTTATTTGGTATCGCCGCACTCGGCGGCCTGGTGATGGCTGGCATGCGTTTCAATGGCGTCCCACATCCCCCAGCTTGGCTCGCCATGGTTCATGGTTTGTTAGCAGCCGCTGGTTTAACCTTATTAATATACGCCGCCGCAAGCGTTGGCGTTCCACTCATGGCGCAGATTGCAATCGTCTGCTTTGTCATTGCGGCCATCGGCGGTGCGGCTATGAATTTATTGTTTCACTGGAAACAATTGCCCCTACCAATCCCATTAATGATTATTCATGCATTGCTTGCAGTAGTCGGTTTTGTGTTGTTACTCGCATGCATATATGGACAATCACATACTCAATAGAAGTTTCAATATCTGCGTTCTTAAGGGCATATACAGTCTGTGGTTTCTTGCTCATCGCTTAATTCTCCAGTGAGCTAAACCCAAATAGTGAACATTATGAATCGCCCAATTCTGTGCGACAACGTACATAAAGAAATCACTTTGCAAATTATGAATGAATGCTAGGCTTCTCTTGCATTGATAGTCACGCCTCCAACATTCGATCCATCAACGCCGCTTTCACCACTGAATCTTTCTTCTGATGATTAGAGACTTCTTTTAAGGCGATTAATATTGGTGTAATCAACACCACTCCTACTATTCCCCAAAACCATCCGCTCAACCAAATACCCAGGAACAACATAATTGGATTTAAATTCAGGCGATATCCCACCAGCAATGGCTGCACCAGTTGACCTTCGATGGTGGTAATCCCCAAGAAACTGGCGGCAACACCGATTGCTGTAACGTAGCCTTCAAAGCTAACCAATGATACGACAGTAATAACGAGCAGACTAACCAACGGACCTATGTAGGGAATAAAATTTAACACTGCAGCCATAATGCCCCAAAGCCATGGATTCGGCAGTCCCCACAAAGTGAGTACCAAACTTGTCACACATCCTAAGCCAACGTTGATGGATGCCAAGGTCGCAAAGTAACGGCTAAGTTCAGCACGTACCGATGCAATATTATGAAGGTAATGGCATTGATAACCTTTACGTATCAGTGCCGACTCAACGCTAAGTAAGGTTTTTGCTCCTGCGATGAGTAAAAAGATGGTTAAAAGAATCACAGTAACAATATTAATGAATGCCAGACGTATTGCTCCCATGCGTACGATACCCTCCTCTCTTGAAGATGCATCGGCAATGACCAAATCAGGTGTGGTGTGAGTACTGGTCAGTGAGGTTGCACGTACAGTCACGCTATCTATACGTGCCAGCACTCTTTGCAAAGGGCGAATCTTTTGTTCGACTTTCTGCAAAATACTGGGTGCATCTTCAATCCACTTTAAAGTTGGGTTCCATGCCATATCCACAACTATCGCAAAACTGCCGATTAATGTACCCACAATCAATATAGCGGCGATGATCCGTGGAAAATGACGGCGTTCCAACCAATCCGTCAATGGCGATAACAATATCGCAAGCAAGGTAGCGAACAAAACAGGTGCAAGTGCTGGCTTACAAAAATAAACAATAACACCAACAGCAAGCCAAGAAAGAAGCCTTAATGCGAACAAACATTTGGTAATTCCAGATGCATCCACAATATTCCGAACACTTTGCGTTGGCATAAGCGTGTCCTCAACATGCATTTAAATAAGCGGCGGTCGATCTAATTCATGTGTAATATTTACCATTACAAAAACTGAATTGGCTTTTACACAGTTCATTAAATTTTTATGACGCCATGAAAAGGATGCGATGTAAACCGCATTTAAATGCTGCTCCAATAAGTTGAACCCCGCTGTCAGAGGATTGTCCAGATTAGCGTAGGAACGGTATATTTAAAGATTGCATATTGCATCTGTGTCTCTTATATTTTCGGTAAACACAGTACGAGTAATGTTTTGCTCTATCTACTCTTAATCTACTCCTAGGCGCTGCCTCTTAATCCCAACCGCCACAAACAGGGTCAGCAATGCAAGAATTTCTATCCGCATTTCTTAATCGCCGCTATTTGTTGTTGCCATTGGTGGCTGCCATCAGTTTGATTGCGATCGTATGCTATATCACTGAAATGGAACGTGCCGAGGTGATGAACATCGCGCAAGACATTCGTAGCGCTGAAGGTCGTTTAAGATTGCTGGGCGATTTTGCGTACGCGGCCGCCGACATGGAAAGTGAGGGTCGTGGATATATGTTGACGCTCGATTCAAGATTTTTAACACCCTATGCAGATGCAACGCGACGTGTAGAAAAAAGCCTCGCCGATCTGCAAACGACGTATAGCAAGCTTCCTGACAAAGATGCCCAGATTAGACAAATAAATGAATTGGTAACGCAGAAAAATCCAATCATAAAGAGCACACTGGATACAGCTCAATTCACCAAAGCCGGCTCTGAATTTTCTAAACAAACCAGCACTATCGAAGGATTATTATGGATGCGGCAAATGCGTTCAATGATCGAGCAATTACGTGATGAAGAACGTTCTCGTCTTTATGACAGCACTGAGCGTTGGCAAAGAAAACATCAGCTAATCGGCATTATTAATGTAGCCAGTGCCACGTTATCGGCAACGCTTCTTGTGTTGGTGGGTTTTTTTATTAGTCGTGAAATCTATCGCCGTCATGTTGCGGTTACCGAACTTGACAAGCTAGTGGAACAACGCACTAAAGAAATCAGCGAACTTTCCACCCATTTGCAAAATGTAACAGAACGAGAAAAATCGCAACTGGCGCGCGAACTGCATGATGAGCTAGGTGGGCTGTTGCTCTCAATTAAAATGGACTTAAGCCAATTAGCTAAGAAATTTGATGTGAATAGTCCAGAAATTAAAGATCGTTGGCAACGCATTCAAAGTGCTATTAGCGCTGGTGTGGAATTAAAGCGTCGCGTGATTGAAGAATTACGCCCAACTCTGCTCGACAACATGGGACTCATCGCGGCATTAAGATGGCAGGCTGAACAGACTTGTATTCGTGCCGGCGTGGAGTTGCATGCTTTCTTTCCGGAGAACGAGCCCAATCTCAATACCGACATATCCATCGCAATTTTTCGTGTCGCACAAGAAGCCTTTATCAATCTTGTTAAACACTCGCGCGCCACGGCGGTCACGATAGTGCTGAAGACAACCGAACGGGAACTAAATTTAACGATCGAAGATAATGGCGTCGGTATCGACTCTCCCACCAAACCACCGTCGGGATCGCACGGGTTACTCAGTATGAAACACCGCATGCATGCCATTGGTGGCAGCTTTCAAATTGGCAGGATCGCTCCGCAAGGTACACGAGTGGTGGTTAGTGTGCCTTTGGCACCTGGTCCTGAGATCGCGCTAAGTGCTAGTTGATTGCCTTGCGTAAGGCCATTGACTGATAATCTACGCAATTCGTTCATCACGCAATGTAGCAAGCAACGAAGGAAGCTGATCCATTTGTTGCAGTTTGTCTAAAAAATAACGAGCACCCAATGTCTCTGCCTGAACACGATATTGAGGGAGCGCGTAATTGGTCATAACAATGACAACCGGTGGATTCGCTAATGACTGAATATAGCGCAGTACACCAAAACCAGTGCCTTGCTGCAAACGTAAATCCAGTACTACCGCATCAGTGCTTTTGGCACCCACTGCTGCAATAGCATCCGCCTCCGTGGTTGCGGTTCCAATGGTAGTGACACCCTGAATATCAGCAATTAATTCCAGTACTCGCTCTGATAATAAAGCAGAATCTTCAACTAGCAGTACTTTTAAATCCGCGACCGGCATGGTCCCCCACACATTTATGTTGTTTCGAGTCGAACCTAAATGATTCAATCGTACATCCATAGAAAATATAATTGTGCCTAACCGTTAGTGCTACGACGGCACGCACAAATTCAATCAATAATATTATTTCTCAACGCATAAGAAGTGATATCAGCATTACTGCTAAAACCCATCTTCTCCATCACGCGAGACCGATAAGTGCTGATCGTTTTTACCGATAAACAAAGCTCCGCGGCCATTTCGGACACGGTGCATCCTTTCGCAAGTTTACAGAAAATTTGAAACTCTCGTTCAGACAGTTGCGTATGTGCCGGCTTGTCAGAATCGTGATCCAATTCAGTCACCAATAATTCTGCGAGTGTCGCGCTGACGTAGCGCTTTCCAGAAAGCACCGTCTTAACGGCCACCAGCAATTCTTCTGGCGCCATTTCTTTATTTAAATAACCGCTTGCTCCGGCTCGCAATACATTCACCGCATATTGCTTCTCAGGAAAGCCGCTTAAAATCAACACGCGGGTCTGCGGATGTGAAGCATGCACCTGACGCAGAATATCAATTCCACTGCGGTCTGGCATGTTGATATCCAGAATCAACAGATCCCATTTTGCGAGCCGCAAGATATCCAAAGTCTCTGAACCGGTGCCGGCTTCACCAATTTCATAAGTACTGCGATTTTCATAAAGCAGTTGTTTCAAACCTTTTCTGAGAACCGCATGGTCATCAGCGATTAAAATTTTCGCCATCAAGCGATTGGCTCCGTTGGCAATTGGAGGACGACTAGTATTGGTATCGGCGGCGACTTGCATTCGCTGACTCCTATTGTACTAAAGACGTAGTTACATTAAAAACATTACGCATATTGTGCGCCCCTATTGTGCGCATGCTTACCGTAATTCAGGTCACAGTGCGTAGTATTTACACTCGAGGATTTGTAAGAATTTACTTACACACTGCATCGCTCTATCAATTTCGCTTTTTTCAAGTGACAAGCTTAGCACTCAACACTCTCTAATCCAAATCATGACAGCAAAGAACGATTGATCTTTGCTGCATGGAATTACGGGCAACAGGGTTGACATCAGTATACAGATGT
The DNA here is from genome assembly GCA_025927665.1 of Steroidobacteraceae bacterium. GTDB lineage: Bacteria > Pseudomonadota > Gammaproteobacteria > Steroidobacterales > Steroidobacteraceae > CAILZL01. Next base: position 18,280 of record JAICKZ010000002.1, read on the forward strand.
CGATCGTTACGCAATAAATGCCAGCATCAATTAAAAATGATGCATGAATAGTGCAATCAAAAGAATAATCGAAAGAGGCACACCGAGTAGATACAAAATAATGGAACGCATAGTTATCTCCTGTTAGTCATCGTTGGTGACTGTCATCGATAGTTAAAAAATATCCGCAAAAAATTACGCATGTTGCTCATGTCCTCCCGACACAGGGAGTTCATTATGCTGTTGCTTGTCTTTATCTGACCGATCTTTTGGATTCCTTGCGAAATAAACGGTGGTTGCGGGATGCGCAAACTCCACACCGAGTTCCGCAAACTTGCGCATCAGCTCGATATTGATCGTTTGTTGAATATCCATATAACGGCTGTAGTCCGCAGATAACACGAAGTACACAACTTCGTACTCCAATGCAGAATCGGTGTACTTAGAGAAATGGCTGCGATCAAATCTAGTTCCGGGTTGTGCTTTTACTATTTCTTTAATGATGGAAGCTAATGACTCGACTACTTCAACTGGCGTTTCAAATGCAATGTGCAACGTAAATAGCACACGTCGCTCTGATTGACGACCATAGTTGTGTATTCGACTTTTTATTATATCTGCGTTGGACATGATAATTTGCTCACCGTCCAAACTGCGTAGGTGCGTGGTTTTTATTCCGATATATTCCACTCCACCCAAAATATTATCAATGATCAAAAAATCACCCACCACAAAAGGTCGATCGAAAGCAATGGCTAATGATGCAAGTATATCGCCGAGTACATTCTGTACCGCCAATGCGATGGCGACACCACCTACTCCAAGACCTGCCACCAGTGCAGTAACACGCACACCAAGATTGTCCAATGTAAGCAACAACACCAATGTCCAGATAGTGGCTTGTGCAATAAATTTGATAATACCAAGAGAACTGATTGCTGCTAAATTTGCACCTTCATGAACGGCGCTTTTACGACCTAACCAAATTGAAACTCCTGTGGTTATCCATAGACCTGCCTGCCAGAACAATGCAATAGTAATAAGAGAATTGAGTATCCGATGAATGTCGTTGCTAAGCGTCAACGACTTTGCGCCTAAGTATATGGCTACTACCACAAAAAATAGAACGCGGGTGCGGCTCAATATGCCGAAAGGTGTTTCCAGAATTTCTACCTTCGGTGTTGCAACCATCTTCGCATGTTTACTACTGATGATTTGCCGCACCCAGATCATGAGACTCAATGACGCAGCAGCGATTAATATTGCAATCGCACCTTCAACTATCCATGCTCGGCTAATCTCATAACCGAAAAGACGAATATTGTCGTTCATTTGTCTTACTATTAATTAATGTCAAATGTAACTAACCACTATTACATAGATTGATTACATCTGCAGTTCAATGATCTGTCTCATCTCGCTGATGTTTGTCCAAATTTTGTTGTGCAATTTTAACTCTGCGCAATAATTCACTGCTCTTGTTATCCGGCTCCTGTGTGGTCATATTCTCATCCGATGCACGCAGTTTGGCTTCCAGATCCATTCTCCACTGTTCAAGCAATTCCTGCTTTCTTACCGTTGATAATTGCGGTGCAGTTATTAGAATTTCCGGCGTTTCAAAAACGTCTTCCAATTGATTTTTTTGCAACGATTCGGAATCAGCAAGTGGTGTATTTAAAGTCATCGATGCTTCTCCACTAACTGCATGATTGGACTACGTCCACTTTAGGTGGACCGATAAAGAAGGTGTGGCCGCCATTGCAAGCCACACCCACTTAGAACTTACTCGTGATAGCTTTCTAGAAGCGCCATGCGGCACTTAACCAAAACGCATCAGAGTCACGGGCATTTTGAATCTCCACTTTCTCATATTCAGCGCGCAGCTCGACGTGATGAAAAATGACGCCAGAGATACCACCGCCCCATAGAAAGTCATTGCGACTATGCTTGGTATCAATACCAGGACCAGGCGAGTCGAAATTAACTCGAGTGTGAACGTCGTAATAATACTCACCGGCCTTGGCGAATAATTCGATCGGACCTAGCGGCACATGGCCGACAATCGAAGGCGAGAATCCACTTAAATCGACGCGATAATTACCGTTACTTCCAGTCGCAGTGAAAGTATCATTGGGTCGCCCAAAATCGATATAAGCTGCTTCAACACTTAGGTAAGGCATGAAGCGATAGCCAACGAATGCCTTCCAAGCATTGTCATCAGAGTTGTTAATTGAACTTACTGCATTGTCCACATCGTTAAGATGTTTTATGCGTAAATTGAATTGGCCTACACCGACACCCACATAGGGGCCAGTCGGGTTAATGTCATCGCGCATTTCTGCACTCGCGGATAATGCACTCAAACTCAATCCGATCAATACCACACTGGGAAATATAAATGCTTTCATGTCGTGCCCCTTGCTCATGAACTAAAGATAATCGATTTGAAATTCCATAACGTGGTTCAGAGAACCATGCTAAAGAACATCATCTCGACTCACAGCTTGCGCGGCGCAACAAATTTGATCAATGCATGGACATCCGACGATTTCGTAGGAGTATAAGTCCGTTACAGTCACTCAGTTCTTACTTGTCATGGCAGACATGCTGTTCACCGATATTAATCAAACAAGCAATAGCTACATCTAGATTATAGGTGCATTGTGCTAAAGAGCATCTTCCCATGAACAACTTAAACGCACCGCTGCATTGATGATTCCAACCATGCTGTAGGTTTGTGGATAGTTTCCCCACAACTCGTTGGTGACAGGGTTTATATCTTCTGACAATAGACCAAGGGAATTACATTTGGACAAGATGTTATCGAACAGATCTCGCGCCTCTTCAGTTCTGCCTACTGCCGCCAATGCATTGATGTACCAAAACGTGCAAATGTTGAAAGCATTCTCCGGCTTACCAAAGTCATCGGCATTCACGTAACGAAAAAAATATTTATCACGACGTAGATGACGTTCAAGATGATTGATGGTGGAAATAAACTTAGGGTCTTTGGCATCGACGAAATTAAGTTCAGCAAGCAGCAGTACACTGGCATCCAACGAAGGTGTATTCCATGCCTCTGTGAATGTTCCTAACTTTTCATCCCAGGTGGCATCCATGATGCGCTTGTGCATCGTATTTGCACGCTCACGCCAGAAGTGCTCGCGGTCCGATAATTTAAGATAGTGCGCAATTCGTGCCAATCTATCCACACCCGCCCAACACATGACACTAGGAAATGTATGCAATCGCGCGCGGCCACGATACTCCCAAATTCCCGCATCTGGTTTGTCGTAGCATTGCCAGCACATGTCACCGGCAAATTCCAATTGACGAAATGTTTCTGCATCAGCGGGGCTGGCCAAGCGTTGGTCAAAGAACGATTGCATCGCGGCAAGTATGACTGCGCCATAAACATCATGCTGCACTTGCTCAAAGGCTTGATTACCTATTCGCACAGGACCCATACCACGATAGCCTGATAACTGCGGCAAAATAACTTCGGTAAGTTCAGCTTCTCCACTAATACCGTATACGGGCTGCAGCGGTTCAACACGCCGCGCCGCAAACACATTATTGATATAACGCAAGTAACCTTCCATGGTTCGCGTCGCACCCAAACGATTCAACGCATGAATGGTGAAATAACTATCACGCAACCAACAATAACGATAATCCCAATTTCTACCGCTGTCTGCTGATTCTGGAATCGACGTTGTAATTGCGGCCAGCACCGCGCCACTGTCTTCAAAGCTGCATAGCTTCAACGTAATGGCAGAGCGAATGACTGCTTCCTGCCATTCAAACGGCACGGCCAATCCTCGTGTCCAATTACTCCAATATCTGCGTGTCTCTTCGAGAAATCGCGATGCCATCGTCCCGATATTTTCTGGAATTGTTTCATCTGCACTGATAATAAAATCTAGTTTTTCATGCAACACAATAGGTCGCTCTTCCATCAACGAGTTCAAAGACATGTCAGTGCTAATACGCCATGTCATGTTGGTGGCCTCGAAGCGTAAATGATTATTGCCTATATGGCGTGGCGCAACAGATTTACCGTAATTCGTCATGGGTCTTAAACGTGCAATGACGGTTGGTCGTCCGGAAAGCTGTTCGACAATTCTTATCGCAGTGCCGGGACGAAAATTTCTTCCGAATTGCTGAAAGCGCGGACAGAAATCTATAATGCGAATCTGCGCGCCTCTCGAATCAGTTAAGATAGTTTGTAGAATTGCAGTATTACGTTCATAACGTTGTTCACTTTGAATACAATCGACCAACTCAACAGTGAAAAAACCATTTTTATCTGCCACTGAATCATTGCGCAGTAAAGAACAAAATACTGGATCACCATCCGGTCGCGGCAAACATAACCACACATAACATCCATTGCGATCAATCAATGCGCTGATCTGACAATTTCCGATCACGCCTAAATCTAAAGTACTGGCCATTTTGGTTTCCTTGATTAAATTTGAAACCATCAACTTTCAAGTTCGATTTGATTTCGCTTCAAAGCTTGATTATGCACGATATTCGCTTTTTATTTTACAACACAAGGTATTCTAGAAAATCTACTTAGCAGGAACCTGAGAACGGGCAACACGCCAAACGCGATTACCAACATCATCTGCTACTAGCACCGCGCCTTGCTTATCGACAGCTACACCGACAGGTCGACCTCGAGCTTCTCCATCTTCATTGAGAAAGCCCGTGAGCACATCTTCTGGCATTCCATTGGGATAACCATTCTTGAATGCAACAAAAACCACCCGGTAACCAGCGAACACTGATCGGTTCCACGAACCATGCTGACCAATAAATGCACCGTTGCGATAATGTGCCGGTAATAAATCGGACGAATAAAAACATAAGCCTAACGATGCAGTGTGACTACCCAATGCGTAGTCAGGTGCAATAGCCTGTGCCACACGTTCAGGTGCGGGTGGTTTAACGCGTGAATCTACATGCTGACCAAAATAGCTATAAGGCCATCCATAAAAGGCGCCTTCTTTCACTTCCGTCATGTAATCAGGCACCAAGTTATCTCCCAATTCATCACGCTCATTGACCACCGTCCACAATGCACCTGATTGGGGATTCCATGCGAGCCCAACCGGATTGCGTAAACCGGTTGCAAAGGAACGCAGCTTGTTGGTGGCAAGAGAAAGTTCGAAGATAGCAGCGCGGTTCGTTTCTTTATCGATACCGTTTTCGCCTGCATTGCTATTCGAGCCGACCGTTACATATAAACGAGTACCGTCGGTGCTGGCAATTATGTTTTTAGTCCAATGATGATTCAGTGTACCGGCAGGCAGATCAACCACTTTGCTACCGGATTCATCAAGATGCAATGCGCCTTGAACATAGTGAAACTTCATCACCGCATCAGTATTAGCAACATATAAGTTATTACCAATCAGAGCCATACCCAGTGGTGAATTTAATCCCTGAATAAACGTAGTTTTGATTTCTGCAACACCATCATGATTTGCATCGCGTAATAAAATAATTCGGTTAGGGCTGTCGACACCGGCACCGACTTTCTTCATAATTTTATTTCGCACCTTTGCCTTGATGCCTTTATTCTCATCCGGTCGTTCAGGTGCATTAGACTCCGCAACCAACACATCGCCATTAGGCAGCACATATAGCCAGCGCGGATGATCAAGATCTGTGGCATATGAATTAACAGAAAGCCCGGCAACTGCAGTGGGTTTCTCATTATATTTCCATCCCACCACTTTCGCAGTATGTACGGTTGGAAATAACGATGTATGCGGTTGTATGAGTACAGGATGAGGGCCGACATCGCCATGATCGCCATGATCGCCATTGGAAGCACCTTCATTACTTATTCCTGTATCAGCATGACAATTCTGCATTGCTGCAAAACTGCCAAACAATACGATGCAATAATTTATTAGTTGCTTTGCATTTATAAAACGCAAGCCACCGCGCTCACTCCCGCCCATATTAAGTTCGCAAACACCACCGTTGTTTTTACACATGCAAACTTCCTTATTCATTATATATGTAAAATTTGGAATCAAGCGGATGTGGTGCTGGGTCGATTTGATGACTGAACAAGCTTTCGTCCATAGTAATCTGCAAGGCGTTCCGCAGCATCACGCAGCTTTGCCTCCAGACGCTCTGCTTCCAAAGGATCAGGCGTAACTCTTGGGTTAAAAACATAAGGGCCTTTGGATTTAAGCAATTGTGCGTTGTTCATTTTCATATGCTTTTACTTTCGTACTCGTTGAGTGACTCCGGCTTTCGTTGATGCGGTCGCATTGTGCAATCCCATCGTCGACAATTCTAAAATAATTGTTTTTCCGGGATAATCTAAACGGCTGGTGGAGAGTGTTGATGTCAGTCAATTCTTACGAGCACTATAAGTATAAAAACACGTAGCCTGAATGCTACATCTGTAGTGACGCACGGCCATACGTCATATTCATTGCTTCATAACAATGACGTTGTCCTGCGTTGCGCTCCAACTCTGATCGATCCAAAAAAATGATCTTTCCACGCTGACATTTAATCGCGCCAAGAGATTGTAATTTTCCCATTGCCTCTGAAATAGTTTCGCGCCTTACACCCAACATGGATGCGATCAATTCATGTGTGATTTTTAACTCATTGGTTGGTGAACGACCCAGACGCTCCAATAGCCACTGCGCCAAAATCTGTGTTATCGAACTACGTCGTCCACCAACGGCTTTGTGTGCCAACAAAGCAAACTGTGTATTCGTATAAGACATAAGTAATTGTGGCAATTCACCACCTTGACTGACGGCATCGCGAATGTCTTGCACTCTAATTCTGTATGCATAGCCGCCACTCTGAACCACGGCTCTGCATAACGCACGTTCACCCATGCCCCACCACATGCCGATCATTCCTTCATGTCCAATTACTGCCATTTCTGTGGTAGCGCCATTACTCATCACATACAAAAGCGACACAATCGCAGTGGTTGGGAAATAAACATAGGGAACCGTATCACCACAATCAAATAGTGTTTTCATTTCCGCGAAACGCACCAACTCAGGATAATGCAAGGCTGTATCCAAAGTGGTTCTTTGCAAGCTGGCCAATAAATCGTTGGCGATTACCTTACGCGAGACAATGTGTTGTTCATGCAATCGTGTATTAACGATAGCTTTGGCATTATGCGAATGGAGGGATTCTTCTTGCGTAACATATCGGTTTTGAATATGCATTTTTGTACTCGGTGATGGTTGTTAACGACAGTGCAGAAGCCACGCATTAACCTTAGCTAATACTATTGTCAGTACGCGTAAGCATGACCACGAGACCGACATCGGTGTAATTGCCTAGAGACTGTCAGATCAAACTGACCGATTCACTAATTATGTGAGTGTTTTTATCAATACCAATTTATCAATCACCACAATGATAAAACATAGGATAGGCATCGCCCTCCAGGCTTCTGCATGTCACATTCAAATACTGCGATAGCGGCAATCATTCGATTCACAACAAGTGCACCGATAAAATTGCATGGGCTTATCGAGGGTATTTTCGTAAGTACAAATCGGGCCGTTGCGTGCTCAAACATCGGCAATCAATTGTATGAGCCGATGGAATTAAATCCATCGGCTCAATAAGCTTCGCTTTAATCATGCGACTTTCGATTATCAATCTATTAATAGTAAAACCCGCAACGAAGTAGCGAAGATATCAATAGTAGTCATTCGTTATTGCGAATTACTTCGGACCTCAATGCCATTCTTCACATCCTTAACTCCTTCAACACTGCTAGCAATTTGCGAGGCGACTGCTTTACTATCGGGACTGTCGACGAATCCACCCAGTTGCACAACACCCGCGTTAGTGTCAACTTCAATTTGGTGCCCTTTGGTTCTAGGATCACCAATTAAAGCGGTTTTTACCTTTGCAGTGATCATCGAATCATCAATCGCAATTCCTGCGGTTCTATTGGCATCCCGAATCTGTAAATTGTTACGAACCGATTGCACTCCATTCACACTCTTTGCAACGTCTGTTGCTGCTGTTTTTGCCTCTTGCGAATCAACAAAACCATTTAATTGAGCTTTACCACGATAAACATCAACATCAATTTGATGTGCTTTTGTAGTGGGATTCGCAATCAGACCCGTCTTTATCCGGGAAGCAACCACACTATCGTCAATGGCTTGACCGGTTGATCGCCGGCCACCGTCACTTGCACATCCACTAATCGCAATCGCGACCAACGCCGATGCTATAAATGAAGTAATGCGAACTGAATACCTGGTGCCCATAATTTTCTCCAGTGAAAGAATGATTGTTTTCAGCCTTGATAAAGTCATTAAGAATGATCAAGAGCCCTTCTTGGCCATATCGCGTTTTTGCTCTGCAGCGGCCTTGGCGCGATCCAATTCAGCATCTGCAGCATCTTTGCAATTTTTTTGCGCCGATCCAGCAAGTGACTTACATTTTTCTAGCGCCACTTTATGATCGCCCTTGGCCTTGGCAATGGCCACATCGTAATCGCCTTCTGCTGCGGTAGCGTTACGATCTTTATATTCTTCGCTAATCGAACTTTGTGCATTGGCATTATCTACTGCAGCATCGTGACTTGCATCGCTAACGCTTTCGGATGCTTTTTGTTCAGCTGAGCTTACATTTTTGGAAACTTTGGCAGGCGACTCGGCCTGATTACACCCAGCCAGACCCAACACCATAAATACACTGATTACAACTACGCTGATATTTTTCACAACAACCTCCAGGCATTAAAATGCTTTACCAAATTGGTATGGGTAACTCCCGTTACCAAAAACTTGTTCTTAAACTCATGGTTAATCAACGTGGCCAGTATGAATTGTTAATATCAAGTTAAATGTCGGTATGCATTTCCAGCATATGTAGGGGATAACCGACTACTGCAAACAGAATATAAATATAAACAAGATCAACATAGCACTTGAACACTACGTCGAATACCTAGGCGGCGTTAAAAAATTCAACATAGGTAGTTACTTGACACTGCGATAGACGGTCAGATAAATACTACAGCGCTTAGCGAGTCCAACCAGATCGCTTGAAACAACATTGACAGTACGATGCTCGTTCGCTTGTTTGCACTAATGTCGCATCATTCCATGAATCCTTACTTTGAATTTCAATCCGAGCTGATGGATGCATTACCTGCATTAAATAGTTTTGCAAATTCACTTTGTAAAGATATATATCGCTCAGAAGATCTGGTGCAAGAGGCCGCGCTTAGAGCGTGGGAAACGCGTGATCGTGTTTCATTTGTAAATGCCTGTAGCTTTAAAGCCTGGCTGTTTACGATATTACGCAACTGCTATTACTCTGATCTACGTCACAAGCGAATCGAAGTGGAGGATCCAAATGATCAGTTCGCACTCAGCATCGGTATACCGCCGCAACACGAAGTAAACTTGGAGCTTCGTGATCTTAACGCGGCATTGCGTCGTTTGCCTGATGAGCAATACACTGCGATAACCATGGTATGTGCCCGAGGCCTGTCTTATAAGCAAGCGGCATCTACGTGCGATTGTGCGGTGGGCACCATCAAAAGTAGAATTGGTCGAGCACGTTCAACGTTACTGAAAACATTTTCACTAACGTTGAATGTCGATGGCGTAAGCAATAAAGAAGCTTGCATTAACGTTGAACGCGCATGATGTTCATACGTTATCGTTTTCCTGATTCTGATGCGATTGTCGATCGATTTTTTTTGGAGCGATCATTTGAGCGATCAGCGCGCTGCTCTTCGCTAGGAATTTTTGGCGAAGGAGAAGTTGAGTTCTGGATGTCTTTTTCGGCAAATACACCACTGACCTGGGTGGGTTCATCATCATCCAAATCATCTGAGGTACGTGAGTTTATAGAATCTAAATCACCGCTAAGGTCGGCAGTGAAGCTTAATACATCGATAGAACCTGCATCCATGATTTCATTATCACGACCAAGTAATTGCTCCGCCTGTTCCCAATCCACTTCAGGACTACCAATAGGCTGGCCGCGACTTAACCACAAATCATATGCAAGATTGCTAATAGCCTGGTATCGCTCATCTAAGTTCATAACTTACTCCGCAAAGTCGGTTAAATATTTTGAATTTCGACAACAACTTCATTGTTGACATGCCTGTTTAAATAACGCGTAAAGAAGAATGAAGTTCCATTATTTAAAATATATTTATTGATCTGCAATCAATGCTTGTTGTTACTTGAAGACTGAATATGACTGCAATCTCTGCATGGTTTTAATTATTACATTCAATAAATGTTTAAACCCAATACATTACGAGAGCACTATGGATAACGAAACTTTGATAGAGCCGCCAACCGAGAAATCGCATTCATTACGCACTACACGTAAACCTGAAGCACAAAAAACTGCTGCGAAGTCCCCTCATCAATTGCCGGCTATTTTACGACGCACGCCAATTCGAGAAGGACGACCTTTTCCACTCGGCGCCACCTGGGATGGATTAGGCGTAAATTTCGCCTTGTTTTCGGCATGTGCAACGAAAGTTGAGTTATGTATTTTTGATGAACAAGGCAACAAAGAATTGGAACGAATAGAACTACCTGAGTACACCGACGAAATTTGGCACGGTTACTTGCCTGATGCCAGACCGGGAACTGTATATGGTTACAGAGTATATGGTCCTTATGCACCGGATGCAGGACACCGCTTTAATCCCAATAAGTTATTGATGGATCCTTACGCAAAACAAATCATTGGTAATGTCACGTGGGGTGCAGAAATATTTTGTTATCAATTGGGTTCTGATGATCTTGATTTATCTTTTGATGACAGGGACAGCGCTCGCTTCGTTCCAAAATGTGTCGTGATTGATCCCGCCTTTACCTGGGGTGGAGATCGACGTCCGCAAACACCTTGGTCGCAAACTCTTATCTATGAACTTCATATAAAAGGATTTACCCGTCTTAACAAAAATATACCCGAACCGTTACGAGGAACTGCTGTTGGGTTGTGCGAGGAGCGTGTGATTCGTTATTTACAAACACTGGGTATCACTGCAATAGAGTTACTGCCTATTCATGCTTTCGTAGATGAGTCGTATCTATCGGAAAAAGGTCTGCGAAATTATTGGGGTTACAACTCCATTGCTTTTTTTGCGCCAGAACCGCGTTATCTTCGTAGTCCAAATATTGCTGAATTGAAGCAGATGGTGAACCAGTTTCATGCCGCAGGCATCGAAGTCATTCTAGATGTGGTTTACAACCACACTGCTGAAGGCAATGAGTTGGGACCTATGCTGTCTTTTAAAGGAATAGACAATGCCAGCTACTATCGTCTTCAAGAAAATCGTCGTTATTACATTAACGATACCGGCACTGGCAATACTGTGAATTTAGATCATCCACGCGTGTTGCAATTGGTCACCGACAGCTTGCGCTATTGGGCAACTGAAATGCATATCGATGGATTTCGTTTTGATCTTGCCACCATTCTGGCTCGCAGGCCTTATGGATACGATGAAGCTAGCGGCTTTTTAACTGCATGTCGTCAGGATCCCGTGTTGTCCAGCGTCAAGATGATTGCCGAACCTTGGGATGTGGGTCCCGGTGGTTATCAAGTGGGTAATTTTCCACCTGGATGGAGTGAATGGAATGACAAGTATCGCGATGCAGTGCGTGCTTACTGGAAAGGTGAAGGTAAGCTGGGTGAGTTTGCAGCAAGAACCGCAGGCTCCGGTGATATCTATAATCGTCGTGGCCGTAAACCATGGGCAAGTATTAACTTCATCACTGCACACGATGGTTTTACACTCAATGACTTGGTTTCATACAACGATAAGCACAATGAAGCCAATGGCGAGCAGAATCGTGATGGTACGGATAACAATCATTCCTGGAATCATGGTCAGGAAGGCGCTGATGTCAGTGCTGATATTGTTGCGTTACGTGAACGCCAGAAGCGCAATTTCTTAGCAACATTGTTTTTATCACAAGGCACACCCATGTTACTGGCCGGCGATGAGTTCGGTCATTCACAAGGTGGTAACAATAACGCATACTCACAAGATAACGAGATCACCTGGTTGGACTGGAGCAAGATCGATGTAAACGGCAAGCAATTACTGGATTTCACTCGAAAGTTAATTGCGGTAAGAAAAAAATATCCAATCCTGCATCGCGAACGATTCTTAACCGGTGAGTACAACGCCGAGCTTGACGTCAAGGATGTTACCTGGCTCACGCCTGATGGTACTGAGATGACGCAACAACAATGGGATGATGGCAATGCACGTTGTCTTGGCATTTTACTTGATGGCAGAGCACAAACCACTGGCATCAAACGACGCGGTTCTGACGCAACACTATTGTTACTGTTGAATTCGCATTACGAAGATGTGGCTTTCAAATTACCAGAACTCAGCGAAGATAAACGCTGGCTATGCCTTATCGACACGAATATTCCACAACAGATTGATCCGCAGGAAATAAGGACCAATCAACCTTATTCTTTAACTGCTCGATCACTGACGTTGTTCTTATTAGGTGAGAGAGATCGACAACCTCGTCTTCTACGCGAAGGTATCGACGCAATCCATGATGTTGCTGCGACACCTGCAGGCGATCTAACGTAATTATCGTGAGTAATGGTAAACCGAAATTATGCACACGGAGCATCACAATAACAGCATGATAGCTTCTCCACCGCGTGCAACATATCGATTGCAGTTGAATCGCAACTTTACTTTTAATCGTGCGCGCGAGTTAATCCCCTATCTCGCAAGCCTTGGCATCAGTCACTTATATCTGTCTCCTATTTTCAAAGCTCGCAAAAATAGTATGCACGGATACGACGTGACGGATCATGCGGCGCTCAATCCAGAAATCGGCGATGCAATGCAATTTGAAGCATTGGCCAACGCGGCACATGACAATGGCATGGGAATTATTCTGGATATCGTGCCCAATCATATGGCGATCATGACCGCCGATAATGTGTGGTGGCAAGATGTACTGGAGAACGGCCCTGCGGCGCAATACGCGCAGTACTTTGATATTGACTGGACTCCTGCCAGATCCTCCATGCATCATCGTTTATTGGTGCCCATCCTTGGCGATGCATTTGGTCATGCATTGGAACAAGGAGAAATCAAAATTTCCTTTGATCAATCAAATGGCAACTTTACTGTTCATTACCACGAGCATCAATTTCCATTGGATCCACGCACATATCCCATTATATTTGCTGGCCTACCGATGGCGCATGCACTTAACTTGCCAGTGGATGACACCGACAGGCATGACTTCGAAGTATTGTTGAACGACTTTTCACAACTGCCATCACGTGATGAAACGTCGCCCGACGTGCGTACGCGACGTTATCGTGACAAAGAAGTAATCAAGCGACGTTTAAGTCGAATATGTGAACGCAATTCAGCCATTGGTGACTACATCAAATCCGCTATTGAAAGCATCAATGGCATTGTCGGCAATGCAAGCAGCTTTGATAACTTGGCTAAGTTACTGGATGCGCAAGCCTATCGGCTGGCATTGTGGCGCGTCGCCGACGACGAAATAAACTACCGGCGCTTTTTCGATGTTGATCAACTCGCCGCATTGCGCGTTGAGATTCCAGAGGTATTTGATGCCGTCCACAAATTAATACTCGAACTGATTGCTGCAGGGCACGTCGATGGATTACGTATTGATCATATTGATGGCCTGCATGATCCACAAGGATATCTTGAGCACCTAAAGAAACATATTTCCGAACTTCAGCCGCATAAAACACCTTACATTGTGGTTGAAAAAATTCTTGCCGTGGATGAACAGCTGCGCAAGCAATGGCCGACTCAAGGTACGACGGGCTATGAGTTCGGTGCGCTCGTGAATGGATGGTTAACTGATGGCAGAGTCATATCAAAGTTAACGTCGCTATACAAAAAATATACTGGTGAGCTTGACGATTACACCCAAGTTGTTTATCAAAGCAAACGACTGGTGATGCGAACTGTTCTGGCTGGGGAAATCACGATGTTAAGTTCGCAACTGGATCGCATTGCTCAATCACATCGATATACTTCCGATTTCACCTATCAAGCACTGCGTGATGCATTAACACAAGTTATCGCCGCATTTCCCATATACCGAACTTACATTCGCGATTTCAATGTTGGTGCGACCGATGCACAGTATATATCTCACGTCATTGATAGCGTAAAACAACATAGCCGCGCTTCAGACAATGCCATTTATGATTTTATAAAAGCAGTGTTGGTGTTGGACAAAACTTTACTAAGTCAGCCAGCACAACTTATTGCGGGACTGGATTTCGTCATGAAGTTTCAGCAAATCACCGCACCGGTGATGGCGAAAGGTGCGGAAGATACTGCGTTTTATCGTTATCATCGCTTGGTCTGTGCCAATGAAGTGGGCAGTGATCCAAGAGAACTGAATGTTGCCTCGTCCACATTGCATCGAGAATTTTTGTCGCGCATTCAGCATTGGCCTCATTCGTTGTTGGCCACCTCGACCCACGATTCAAAACGCAGTGAAGACGTGCGTTGCCGAATTGCGGTGCTAAGTGAGCAATTGCCACTGTGGCGTTTGTTCTTGAATAAATGGAAGCGGATCACACGACGTCAATTTACTCGGATGAAAGAGGGTCAGGGCGTCACACGAAATGACGAATATCTGCTGGCGCAAACTTTACTGGGCATCTTTCCAGCAATCATACAAGATGGAAACGACATCGAGAAGGATGAGTTGCATCGGCGCCTGCAAGAATACATGTTGAAAGCGGTGCGCGAAGCAAAACAGAATTCATCC
>JAICKZ010000062.1 GCA_025927665.1 Steroidobacteraceae bacterium
ATTTGACAAGGACACCTATAAGGCAGGCGACACCATTACCAGCACCGTCGATATGAATATGGCGGGATTAACTTATGGATATCGTTTTTTGAAAGGACGTTGGTATGATCTTGCGGCAACCTTGCGCGTTCAGGTTGGTTCATTTAGCACCAATGTGCAGGGACCTTCCAACTTCAATCGCCAGCCGGACAATATTGTTTTACCACTTCCCATGCTGGGTGGTGAAGGCCGTGTACAAATATATAAGAAGTTAAATTTCACTGCGCGTTACCAATGGTTGGGAGCCACCGTGGTGGATACCAAGGGTGTAATACGCGAATGGCAAGCGGGATTGATGTACCAGCACCGTCAAAACTTCGGTGTCGAGCTGGCTTATCGCGCCTATAGCCTGCATGTGGATTCCGCCTCTACCGATCATCCGGGCCAGTTGGATATGAAATACAGCGGACTGCAATTGGGATTTCGTGCCAGTTTGTAATGACGGGAATTTGCGCAATTACCACTTTACTTCCGATGTACAAGTCTTTACGTCGCATCATCTAATGCTTGCGCCATAAAATAGTGACAACCCTGCATCGCCCGCATAAAATGCGCGCCCCTTACGTTAGTGACATTGGTTTAGAGAAAACCAGTTGCTTTATGTAGGCGCTTTCATTGTTTGCGTGGACACTCATTGAATAGTAACGATAGGAATGCGCAATAATTCTGCTGGACGTCGATAAGTAATCACTTGATCGGATGTTAGTGATTAATTAGCGATACAAAAGATGTCACAGGCGCGGGGCCTGTAGGCACAACCCAAGTTTGATGTGAGTGCAGGAGACCAAAGTCTCCTGAAGTACAGTTGCAGACGATTTGATGATGAAGAAGATTTCATAGGCGTGTGGGCCTGTAGCACAACCCCAGTTAGATGTGGGTGTAGGAGAACAAAGTCTCCTGAAGTACAGTTGCAGACGATTTGATGATGAAGAAGATTTCACAGGCGTGGGCCTGTAGCACAACGGTTAGTGCAGGAGACTCATAATCTCTTGGTTGCAGGTTCGAATCCTGCCGGGCCCACCATCTTCATTAATATTTTTTTTAACCGGCAGGGTTTGAACCTACAACGATAAACAATCAGGTTCGACAAAATTGTTAGGAACAATTTTGAACATCGCATGCGATGGCCCGTAGCGATAGCGAAGGGTGAGTCACAGGAGGTGACGAGTAATCCTGCCGGGCCCACCATCCTCAATTAATATTTTTTGTTTAACCGGCAGAGTTGAGCAACGGAGCACTAAGGATGATTGAAAAAATTTTATATAAGACTGCAGACTACTCTAGCCGCCTTGCTTCCTTCATGGCAGTCGCTCTTGATCTTAGAGGCAACAACACTTCGAGGCGTGGCGATTGGCAGGTCGATGACAAGTGCATCAAGTAATCATGAGACTCAAGCCAATGGTTTAGTGATTCGATCAATTTTTAGTCTCAATTGATCTGACTCCCGACTGTAACAATCGCAACCATGGCGAAGAATTGCCGGTGTTGTTTGTAAGGAATTTGCTTACCCTTTGGATCGTAATAGCCTAATCAATTTCTTTTGCATGCCAATAATTAAGTGAGGCTACCCACATTTCATAAACTGAATTGTTTCAACACCATGATTTATTGATGGCCGTCGCAGTCGATGTGTAAGAGCTCGGTAGCATTCGCTGTGCAATTTGCGCAGAGAGCAACGCTAGCAGAGATACAACATCGCATGCATACATCAAAAGAGCGCGAGTCAGGGACAGCTCGTTCTGGCGCAGTGAGATCTATCCAGGGACAAGTGGTTCGATATACCACAACATGGATTGCATTAATGTTGTTTAGCAGCAGCATTTGCCAAGCTGATCCCATTATAAAATTGCTTACCTTTCAGGACACACCTGATCCTGTTGCCTCGACGAATTCACTCACTTATCACTTGCAAGTGAGCAACACCAGCTTTGTCGCTTCGGCAGACAATGTTGTGCTTACCGTTCCGATTCCTGCCGGTGCAACCTATGTTTCGTCATCGGATGTGACTTGTAGTTATTCGGCGCCCAATGTTATTTGTAGCTTCGGTACTGTGCCTGCAAGTACCGATAAGTTTGTTGATATTTCATTGGTAGTAACGGCTGCAGGAGGTAACACACTGACGAGTACCGCGGTTGCTACGACTACTACCGCTGGAGAGATTAATAGCAGCATTACTCAAACGACATCAATAACTGCGGGCGCTGATCTGAGATTGGGTATGAGCGCATCGCCAAATCCAGTGACAGCGGGTGGTCAAGTAACTTATGTACTGACATCAACAAACTTAGGACCCGATACTTCTTCGGGATTGAGCATCGTAGACACGTTGCCGCCCAATGTTACTTATGTATCTGCCTCTGGTACCAATTGGAGTTGCTCTGCAGTTAGCAGCACTGTGACTTGTAATCGAACGGGTTCACTCGTCAATGGTGCAAACAGTGTGCTCAACATTGTTACTAAAGTGAACAGCTCTATCAATGGCACGATTACGAATTCAGCAACATTATCTGCCACTATCTCAGATGGCATTCCTGGTAACAATACAACGACGGCAAACGTGAACGTCGTTTCAGGTGCTGATCTATCGATTACCAAAACAGTTTCACCGTCGCCAGCAATCTCGGCTGCGACTACTACCTTCACACTTTTGCCACGTAATACTTCCGGTCCTGATGCGGCCGCAACAGTGACAGTAACCGATACCTTGCCATCTGGTTTTTCCAATATTTCGGCAAGTGGTACCAATTGGTCATGCTCAGTAGATCAACCCTCCAATACCGTGACGTGTACACGCGCAACCATGCCCGTGGGTGCAACTAATAACATTATCGTCACCGCAACAGCACCTGATAACACCGTTGTGCCGGTGAGTGGTTTGGCATCTAGTAATAGCGCGACAATTTTATCTACTACGGCAGATCCATCGAATGCCAACAATACTGGCACTGTGAACTTCACCATTCAACGTGATGGTGCGGATATGACGGTGACCAAAACACGTTCACCTAATCCGGTTGCACAAGGTGCAGCTATTAGTTCGGTCATTACTGCACGCAATAATGGACCACGTGCGTTAGTTGCAGGCTCTACGATTACTATTACTGATACGTTACCTGCAGGTGAAGACTACACAGGTGCGGCGTCGTTCACGAATAATGGGTGGAGTTGTACTTTCGCTGCGCCGGTGTTTACTTGTACTCGAACCGGCGCCCTTGCCATTAATACCAATGCGCCGACATTGACAATTGTTACTACGGCTACTGCGCCAGCAACGCTTACCAATCAAGCTTGTGTGAGTTTGTCAGGAACGATCGCTGATCCTAATAATTCCAACGATTGTGTTTCTGCAAGCACTGTATCGACGGCTGCGACGGCAGATCTCACCATAGTAAAAATCCAGAGTATCAATCCGGTTACTACTTCCGATAACTCTTTTGTTTATACACTGACGATCACCAATCAAGGACCGAACGATTCCGCGAATGTTGTAGTGAGCGATGTTATTCCCATGCGCACCACACTGGCGGGAGGCACGGTGATTACTGCAAGCGCAGGAACGGGTGATAAAGGGTCTACCGGAAGTTGTTCGGTTTCCGCTGCGACAGTGACCTGCAATTATGCTTCGTTATTTTATTCAAGTGGTGCGCCCACAAATTCTCCGGAAACGGCTGTCATTACGATTACTGTGCAACGCCCCATCTTGGATGGTGCATTCACAAATACTGCAACCATCAATTCAACCAGCATTGGCGATCCGGATCGCAGTAGCAATAGTTCAAGTATTGGCATTACCGTAAACCCAATGGCAGATATGCAGGTGCAGAGCAAAACAGTTGCACCCACCACCGTGCTTGCAGGTGTTGATGCAACCTATGTTATTACCTTGCGCAACCTCGGTCCTTCAACCGCATCAGGTGTCACGCTTAATGATCAATTCAATCCAGCCATTGGTGATGCGGGTTATACGATTGAATCAATGACACCAAGTCAAGGTACTTGTAGTTTTAACAGCGGTAGTGATCTGGTTTCTTGTTCAATGGGTACGATGGCGGCCAACAATACACAAACCGTCACCATTATTGCGCGACCAAAATGGATGGCGTCACCACCCGGCGGACGTAATCTGCAAAACACTGCCACTGTATCAGCAACGACAGCTGAATCGAATGCTGGCAACAATAGTCAATCCGCGACGTTGAATATCAGTCCTGCGCAAGTTGATTTGATTGCCAACATTACCGATGTATCAAGCTTTGCTGGTGTCGCTGCCGATCCACTTGGTTACGATGGAGTGACCACTTCAAACAATCTCGTCACTTATCTGGTTACAGTGACCAATTCGGGTCCATCTGAAGCAACGGGTGTGACCTTTCAGAATTCTTACGCACCACCGAGTGGAAAATCGGTCACGTTTCTGTGTGATTCGGACAATCAATTTTCATGTCACGGTACGGCAGTGTGCTCTGTGTCGGGCTCAAGCACAGTCACTGGTCCAACAATGCAAGTGGTTAATTGTAGTGCGACTGATTTGAACTCGGGAGCAAACTACACTCGATATATACGCTATCAAATCAATGATGCACCGGCAGCAGCAGGTGATTCATACGCGAATACTGTAGTGGTGAGTTCCAATGAAACCGATTCCAACAGCGGTAATAACAGCGCAACAGAACCCACTGCAGTAAGAGCGAAAGCAGATCTGCAAGTCACCAGCAAGACTGCAGTGATTACATCACCGCCATTGCAGTATGGTCAGCCGTTTCAATGGCAGATAAAGGTATTGAATAATGGCCCGGGTAATGCCTATACATCTGTATTGACGGATACATTGCCAACCAATATGGAATTGAGTGTGCCGTTTAATTACAGCATTAGTCCTGGCGGTGGAACTTGTACGGCCACCGGCGTGACACAGATGAGTTGCGATCTTGGCACCATTGCAGCAACGGTTGAACAAACGGTAACAGTAGATGTGTTTATTCGTAAACCCGCTTCTGCTCCTTTTCCAACCAGCTATACCAATACTGCATCAGTCTCCACTTTTAGCGTTGATCTCGTTTCGAATAACAACTCGAATTCAGGTTCAGTGAGCTTGGTTAAATCCAGCATTGCTGGCCGTGTTTATCGTGATCACAACAACAACGGTGTGATCGATGGCGGTGAGAGTGGCATAAGCGGTGTGTCGCTATCACTTGCGGGTCACGATATTTTCAATAATGCCGTTTCTCGTACTGTCACAACTGATTCCAGCGGTAATTATCTATTTGATAATCTCGAGCAAGCGGATGCAACAGGTTACACGATCACCGAGGCACAGCCCTCTGGTTACTCCGATGGCCTTGAAACCGTGGGTACTGCAACAACAGGCGTGACTCCAGGTGGAACCGTATCAGCAACGGTGGGATCGAATACTATTACTGCGATCATTCTTGATAAAGATCAAGTCGCAACCGGATACAACTTCGGCGAGCTTAAACAAAATACTTTATCAGGTACAGTATTCGCTGACGTTAACAATGATGGGACAAAGCAAGGCAGCGAGCCTGGTCTCGCGAATGTCACGATCACCTTAACAGGTACGGATGCACGCGGTGTGGCAGTTAATACCACGTCCATCACCAATGCGAGTGGTGCATACACATTTAATAATGTACTACCAGGAACCTATCAACTCGATGAATCCCAGCCCATTACCTATGTTGATGGCATCGATACAGTGGGCAGTTTGGGTGGTTCGGTTGCAGTAAATGATCGTGCTAGTGGTATTGTGATCACTGATGTCAATGGTACGGCTTATAACTTTGGTGAATTGCCAGCAACGCTAAGCGGCAAAGTATGGCGCGATGCAGATCGTAGTGGCACCCTCAATGGCGCGGAAGTGGGCATCAATGCAGTCACTATTACATTAAGCGGCACCGATGCACTCAGCGTTGCGGTATCACGAACCACCACCACCAATTCAAATGGTGATTACAGCTTCACTGATTTGCCTGCCGGCACTTTTTCAGTCGTTGAAACACAGCCCACCGGCTTTGGCAGCAGTACACCCAATACATTGAGCGGTATTGTCATTGCAGCGAATGCAACTAGCAATGGCTATAATTTTGGTGATTCAACTGCACAGATTGCCGGCAATGTTTTTTTCGACCGTAATGCAAATGGATTAAACGACGGCAGTGATACCGGCATCGTAAACGTTACAGTGACACTAACCGGAACGGATGCAACCAGTGTGGCCGTTAATCGCACGACAACCACTGATAGCAGTGGTAATTTTAGCTTTAATGATTTGCTCGCACCGAACGGCGGTGGCTATGTTGTTACGGAAACTCAACCCACTGCGTATTCCAATGGTCAAGTAACAGCGGGTACTGCAGGTGGTACACCAAATCAAAATTCAAACAGCATCAACGCGATTGCACTAGGTGCAGGGGTTGTTGCAACCAATTACCGCTTTGCGGAATTGGGTACAGTAATTTCCGGCACGGTATATCGTGATTCAAATCGCAACGGCTCCAAAGATGGCGCCGAAGTGGGATTAACAAATGTAACCATTACTCTGCTGGACTCGAGCAACGCAGTTGTTACCACTACAACGACTGCATCAGATGGCACTTATAGTTTTCCTGTACAACCTGCTGGTAGTTATTCCATTGTCGAAGCGCAACCTGCCGGTTATGCAAGTGGTCCACAGAATGCCGGTAATAGTGTTGCACTGTCATTGGTGGCGGGCACACCGGTCACGATTGATTTTGGTGAAAGTGCTGGATCATTCGCCGGCACAGTATTTCTGGATGGTAACAACAACGGTGTACAAAACAGTGGTGAGCTTGGCATACCCGGTGTCACCATCACGTTAACCGGCACGGATGCGAATAGCAATGCGGTGAATAGAACCACCACTACGAATTCTTCGGGTGTTTACAGCTTTAGCGATGTATTGAGTGGTACGTATTCGATTACTGAAACACAACCTGCCGTCTTCGGTGATGGTTTGGAAGTGCTTGGTACCGGTAATGTCGGCGGCACTGTTGGCAATGATGTCTACAGTGCAATCATCTTGACGGGCGGCACTCAAGCAACCGGCTATAACTTTGCTGAAACAGGTTCTGCCGTAACCGGTGTGGTGTATCGCGACTTCAATCGAAATGGCACACAAGAAGGTGGTGATGTTGGCATTGCGGCTGTCACCGTTACATTGAAAGATTCCGGTAACGCAACAGTAGCTACCACCACTACCGCTAGTGACGGCAGCTATTTGTTTGCTGGAGTCTCCGCAGGCAATTACACCGTTGTTGAAACTCAACCAGTGGGTTATGGATCTGCGCTTACTTCACCCGATATGGTTGCGGTGGTTGTGCCAGCTGGTGGAGCAGCATCAGCATCGTTTGCTGACACATTGTCGACCTTGGCTGGTGCTGTGTATGCTGACTTGAATAACAATGGCGTGCGTGATGCGGGTGAGCCTGGCATCAGCGGTATAACAGTGCGAATTACAGGGACAGATGCCGCAAGCAATGCAGTTAATCGAACTGCTGCAACGGATGCCAACGGCAACTTCCTGTTTATTGATTTGCTTATACCGAACGCCACTGGCTACACCGTAGCGGAACCAACACAACCACCGACGTTTGCAGACGGTATTGATTCTGCCGGTACTTCGGGTGGCACAGTAACTAACGATAGTGTGAGTGCCATTCATCTGGCATTGAATAGCGATGCAACGGGTTACAACTTTGGCGAGTTGGGTTCGACCATCACTGGCATTGTCTTTAAAGATGTTAATGCAAACACTTTACGTGATGCAGGTGATGTCGGGTTAGCCGGTGTCACGTTGACATTGAAAGATGGGATTGGCAACACGGCCGCAACCACGATTACAGCATCTGATGGTACCTATCGATTTGCAGGCTTGCCTCTGGGTAATTATAGCGTTAATGAAACACAACCCGTTGGATACGGAAGTAGCACACCTGATTCACGTTCAGTCACAGTCATCGCAGGAGGTGCTGCAACTGCGGACTTTGCTGATACCACCTCAAGCATTGCTGGTCAGGTATGGTCCGATGCCAATAACAATGCCGTGCATGACAGTGGTGAGCCTGGCATCGCAGGTGTCACTGTTACATTGACAGGTACGGATGCAAACAGCGTTGCCGTCAATCGCACAATCACAACTGATATCAGCGGCAATTTTATATTCCTTGATTTGCTAAGTGGCACTTACACACTTACTGAAACACAGCCGGTGAACTATGCAGATGGCAGTGATGTTGCCGGTACTGCCGGTGGCGCAGTAACGAATGATGTCATTAATGCCATAGCATTACCGGTAGGTAACAATGCAACGGGTTATGGATTTGCAGAACGTGGTCAGGTTATTACCGGTCGAGTCTGGCTTGATAACAATCGCGATCATGTATCAACCGGTAACGAGAAAGGTATTGCATCGGTAACTATATCGTTACGTGATCAAGGTGGGAATGTCGTTGCTACTACCACAACGTCAATAGACGGTACTTACTCCTTTAGCAGTGTTCCAGCAGGCCATTACACCGTTGAAGAATCACAACCCGCAGGCTATGGAAGTAGCACGGCGGATTCAGTCACTGTTGATCTTGTTGCAGGCGGCACCACGCCCGTCGTTGATTTTGGTGATACTGCCGGCAGCATGACAGGGATTGTTTATAACGATACCAACAACAACGGCGTGCGTGATGCAGGTGAACCCGCGATACCGACAGTGACATTGCATTTGACAGGTACTGATGCACGCGGCAACGCTGTTAATCTCACTGCAATGACAGGTGATGATGGAACGTATCGATTCGTTGATGTAGTTGGAGGCACTTATAACATCAGTGAAACACAACCCGCAGGTTATGGCGATGGAATCGATGCGGTGGGTTCTGCGGGTGGCACACTCGGCAATGATGTGATTAGTGCTATCGCTTTCGGTCCTGCGATGGACGCAACCGGATACAACTTTGGCGAGCGTGGTGCGAATGCCACCATTGCGGGAACTGTGTGGCATGACGCAAATCATGATCGTATTCGCGGTTCAGATGAAACACTACTGAGTGACTGGATTGTCGAGTTGTATCAAGGCACGTTACTGATGCAAAGCGTAGTGACGGATACGCATGGTGCTTATCAATTAATTGATGTGGCGCCAGGTGATGGATATGAAGTTCGTTTTCGCGAACCAACTAGTCGAGCAATATTTGGCTTGCCTGTTACCAATGAGCAAGGACTTGCAATTACAGCGCATGTTGTTGGCACAGCCAATCCAGGTGGCGCCGATGTCAGCGGTGGCACCATTCGAGGATTATTACTTGCACCAGGTGCAAATATTATCCAACAGAGTTTGCCACTCGATCCTATGGGCATTGTGTACGACTCAGTAAGTCGCAAGCCGGTAGCGGGTGCCACGGTGGTATTAACTGGGCCTGGCGGTTTTGATCCGACATCGCAGTTACTTGGCGGTGCCACTAACGTTACTCAGTTAACGAATGCACAAGGTATTTATCAATACATTCTTTTACCAACAGCGCCTGCGGGAAATTATTCAATATCAGTCACTCCACCTGCGGGTCGTTATACACCCAGCACATCAATACTTATTCCCGCTTGCGATGAATCACTCAGTATAGGCGCGCTACCCGCGCCTGCATTGGTGCAAGCAGCGAGTACTGCGCCAGCCACTAGTGTGCCCAATATTGATGTTGCTTCATGTCCAACTTCTTCAGCACAACTCGCCACCAATCTGGGCA
Organism: Steroidobacteraceae bacterium; assembly: GCA_025927665.1. Taxonomy (GTDB): domain Bacteria; phylum Pseudomonadota; class Gammaproteobacteria; order Steroidobacterales; family Steroidobacteraceae; genus CAILZL01. Next base: position 9,813 of record JAICKZ010000062.1, read on the forward strand.
CCACGCAACACTTCTTCAAGTTTGTGTTCACACCAGGTACGTCGGCAAATGTGATTAACAACAATATTCCTGTTGATCCGATTCTTGCTGGTGCATTGTCAGTAACCAAGACTTCACCCATGATGAATGTCAGTCGCGGCGATCTGGTTCCCTACACTATTGTTGTATCGAATACATTGAATGCATTGTTGACTAATGTCGATGTACAGGACTTGGTGCCACCCGGTTTTGCTTATCGTGTTGGTTCAGCAACCGTGAACGGTCAACTTTTGGAACCACAAAAGCTGGGCCGTCAACTCACCTGGATTGATCAAAGCTTTGCACCACATGAACACAAAGCATACAAGTTGATACTTGTAGTGGGTGCAGGTGTAAGTGAGGGTGAATACACTAATCAGGCATTTGGTATCAATAATTTGATTGGTGCCACCATTTCCAATATTGCAACTGCGACAGTACGTGTTGTGCCAGATCCGGTGTTCGACTGCTCCGATATCGTGGGTAAAGTGTTTGATGATAAGAACGTCAATGGTTATCAGGATGAAGGCGAGCCTGGCATCGCTAATGTAAGACTGGTTACGCTTAATGGTGTACTGGTCACCACTGACAGCGAAGGCAGATTTCATGTGGCCTGCGCAGCAATACCTAATGAATATCGCGGTTCAACTTTTGTGATGAAGCTGGATGAACGTACGTTGCCTTCCGGTTATCGAGTAACAACAGAGAATCCACGCGACGTGCGGGTAACGCGTGGCAAGATGACCAAGCTGAATTTTGGCGCAACGATTCATCGTGTTATTCGCGTGGAAGTGAATGATGCGGCATACGACAAAAGCACACTGCGTCTGAAGACAGAGTGGAATGATCGAATCATATCGTTGATTAAATCACTGGAAGAAAAGCCTTCGGTGATTCGAGTTGCCTATGCGGTTGGCAATGAAGATTTGGAATTGGCAAATCAACGCCGCAAAGCACTTATTAAACAAATCAAGGCTCATTGGAAGGCATTGCATTCGCGTTATCCCCTGCAGATTGAGGATGAACAGGGAGCACGGCAATGAATAAGCAATTCATAACTTTATTATCAGCAAGCTTGATCGCCATAATGCCATTCTCGAATACGGTGTGTGCAGCGGCCATCGATGATACTCATAAAGGAAAAATCATTAACGACAGCGACACACTTAATGCGTCAACAAAATCAAATATGGAATTCAATACGCCACTCAAGGGTTTGGCCGGACCATCGAATGTCTGGTTGCGTGATCGCAAGATCATGCTTGAATCGGCGACGACTTTGCCAGCGACAAGCGCAACACGTAAAGAAACTTTGTCTGATTCAGATCAAGGCGCCTTGTTCGAATCGGGTCGGCATGAATTGCTTGCGGCATCTCGCGCCGCGCTGGATCGAATTGCTGACAATGTACGAGGCAAGCATAATTTGCGATTTAAAATCGTAGGTCATGCCGATACACAGCGATTAAGTACGGCTTCGCGTAAACGCTATGGTGATAATCAAGGTCTTTCCGAAGCACGTGCGCAACAGGTCGCTGAATACCTACGCGAGAAGCTCAATTTATCAGCAGAAGCCTTCACCATTGGCGGTGAGGGTGATCGTATGCCGATTGCTGATAACAGTACGCCTGAAGGCATGGCGAAAAATCGCCGTGTGGAATTGTCATTATGGTATGACCAAGAACAAGTAGTTACGCAGACATTGCAAGCACCAACGTTGCAGGATGTTCCCGCTTGTTCAACTGCCATTAACGTCCAGAATGGAGCTATTCAGAATATGCCATTGCGCATTACGGTAGATGGCGAACCGATGACAAAAGCAGATTTAGTTACTGAAGCAGATCATCAACGTTGTGTGGACGTGGCAGTGAATCGCCATGATATTCAAATTCAATTTGATCCACTGAAGACCGAGCCTGCATTGAATGTGACTGCATGGCCCAATGGTGTGGCATTAGGTGAATCGGTTGAATTTACTACTTACAGCAATTACCAATATTTCCTGCGCAAAGCAGAGCTTCGCTTCTTTGTTGCTGGCCAAGATACACGTGAAAAGCCTTATCTGATATTGCCTGTGCCGATCAACGATACGATGAAATGGAATCCCGATGAGCATGTATCAGCGGAAAGTTTTTATGTGTTGCGTGTATATGATGATAAAGGTCGTTTTGATGAAACTGTCAGGAAGCCCATTTCCATTCTTGATCATCCGAAGTTAGTCAATGATGAAAGTACCCCAGAGCATGAGCGGCTCACCGGTTATGGCGTCAGCACACTGCGAATCCGCAATATTCCTGTCAGTGGCGGCAGTGTCACCGTAAGCGGCAAGGACGTTGTGAAGGGCGAAACTGTAATCGCATTAGGTGCCAAAGTGCCTGTTGATGACAATGGAAAATTCGTTACTCGACAGATATTGCCAAGTGGCACGCACACGATTGAGGTCGATACCAATGTGCCTCAGGGTGATCATATCAAGTACTCACGAAATTTGACGGTTGCCGACAATGGCTGGTTCTATATCGCATTAGGCGAGTTTACTGTATCGGCGAATCACACGATCGGTCCCGCTGAGTTGGTAACACAGGATACAGATCGTTACAGCAAGCAAACCGAAGTAACGGGTCGTGGTGCCTTCTATGCAAAGGGAAAAGTAAATGATAACTACTTGGTGACGATGAGTGCAGATACTCGCGAACGTCCAATCGAAGATTTGTTTAGTAACTTCACCTCGAAAGATCCGCGATTCTTGTTGG
>JAICKZ010000036.1 GCA_025927665.1 Steroidobacteraceae bacterium
GTGGTTCTTTTTAGGAGAATTGCTGACCACTCTTCCTTTACCCGTTGATACGCCTGCAAGCAATCATTGCGGCACCTGCACTGCATGCATCGATGTTTGTCCAACTCAAGCTATAGTTGCGCCTTACACAGTGGATGCACGTCGGTGTATTTCGTATCTCACTATTGAGTTGCGCGGTTCAATTCCAGAAGAATTCCGTACTGCCATCGGCAATCGCATTTATGGTTGTGACGATTGTCAACTGTTTTGCCCTTGGAACAAATTTGCCAAAGCATCTAACGAACCAGACTTCACACCACGCAATCGTCTGGATACCTTGTCGTTACTTGAATTGTTTGCATGGAGCGAAGAAGAATTCTTAAAACGCACCGAAGGCAGTGCTATTCGCCGCATCGGTTACGAATGCTGGTTAAGGAATATCGCAGTCGCACTGGGCAATGCACCGCGATCAGAGAAAGTGATTGCAGCGCTTAACGGCCGACTGAATCATGACTCCGCGATGGTACGTGAACATGTACACTGGGCGTTGCAAAAACATTTAAATGCTCATGCAACGCCTTGAAATTTTTACATCGTACTCAGTACAACTTTACAGGATTGGTAAATCTTGGCCCACAACACGGGTTACTGGTTATGGTGTAACCCAATCACTAAATCCGAATACTCACATCTGCAGATCACATCGGTTGATGAGAAGGACGATTGAGTTTCTTTTCTTTTTTCGCAGCGCGCTTTTCATCTAGCGTTTTGGTTGGTTTTTTCTTCTCTTGTTTCTTTTGATTCATGCCTTTGCTCATGTCGCTCTCCAGAAGTAAAATTGGTTTCGAATACATTTAACAGATTGATGGGTTCATTCCAACCACATCACCACAACAACTCACGCTAGACTGATCTAACTCAATAGTATGTTCAGCACATCAATCGATCCCGCGACCAATCAGTTCCTGTGCTATTACTTCCTTCCGCTCATTTTAAACTGACCACTCTTTTCCATTTTCTTAGACACAAAGTCCACAGCCGACTTAAAGTCAGTAGTACTTTTTAGTTCAGGCTTTTTTGCTGCTACTAGTTTTAGATCCATCTGTGCGTCAGCAAAATTTCCCAATCCCGCATTGGCCTTTGCCACCGCATACATAAAATATTGATCGTCGGTTACGCTTCTTCGCAATCCCATTGCATTTTCAGCGGCATCATAGGCATCTTGATAACGATCCACTTCAGCATAACTGATTGTCAGATTCCGATAAATACCGGCCTTCGAGTTGAAGGACTTTCCCAGCTTCAACGCACTTTCCAGGATTTCAATTGCCTGCTCATGGTGAGCAAGTAATGTTTCAATGCCACCTAGCAAGCCATAGACTTCCACATGATCGGGATGCTGTTTCATCAGCCTCTGCAGATTCTTTTCAATACGCTCCAAATGGGCGGTATCTGCGCTGTTTGAACGAGTCAATTCAGTAGTTTCAATCAGTACCTTCGCAATCTCAACCAGGAAATCGTATTGGGATTTTTTGTGTTCTACGGGTTGTAACGCTACCCTGGCCTTTTCAGGCTGATCAAGAAGATAATAAACAAACGCCAGCCTTGCCTCATAGGTTACTGTCCCTTGGCATTTTCCACCGTATCCTTCCCAACGCTCCAGCAAGCCGCTGTAATCTGGTTGGTCTTTATCAGCGAACATTGCTGACTGTGTAAGCCATTCCCGCTCACACCAACTCGCCGTATCCTCAGCCGCTTCCGTCGTCACACAAGCCCCACTCATCACCAGAATCAATCCGCTATAAATAAATCTTTTCATGATCTTGCACATCCATCAACAGGTGCCAATCAATCACCGACCCACTACTCAATCGCCCGATCCAGCAATGTTGTTCAATTACTTTATAAAAATGAGCTTCCAAATCTCAATGTATTCTCGTCCATAGCTCTCGTAGCGCATTTCTGTGCAGTCACAATTTACAATTTTTCCCACATTTTCTTTTCTAGTCGTAACTTCGACGTACCTGCCAAACTACAAATTCACACGCACATTATCAATCAATCTTGAACGACCCAGGCGTGCTGCGGTCAATATCACCAATTCAATTGATCTATCATCGGGCACTTGCAAACTATTGGCATCACGAATGGATACGTAATCGGGTTTGAACCCAGTTTGTATCAATTGTTCCGCAGCGATGAGTTCAAGCTGTTGATAATCGCGACTGCCTTTTTGCAATTGTTCCTGTACCGAAGACAACACTGCAAATATCTTTGGTGCAATCTTACGCTGTTGTGCATCGAGATAACGATTGCGTGAACTCATCGCGAGTCCATCTGCTTCACGTACTGTAGGAATACCAATCACTTCCAGTGGCAGACACAAATCAATGGCCATGCGCTTGATGATATGCAATTGCTGAAAATCCTTTTCGCCGAATACTGCAACATCGGGCAATACGATATTGAACAACTTCGCAACCACAGTGGCCACTCCTGCGAAATGTCCAGGTCGAAAAGCACCGCACAAAATATCGGCAACTTCAGGCACATTAATAATGGTGTGATGCTTCATGCCCGCTGGATACATGTCAACCACTTCAGGCGCAAATAATAAATCTGCCTGGTATTGTTGCAACAAAGTACGATCTTCAATCGGCGTACGTGGATAAGCAGCAAAATCTTCATTGGGACCGAATTGCAAGGGATTGACAAAAATACTAACGACTACACGATCTGCATGTTTGCGAGCATGGTTAACCAACGTGGCATGACCAGCATGTAAATTTCCCATGGTGGGAACCAATGCGATACGCAATCCACGACGACGCCATTCGTAAATATGCTGGCGTAGATCACTTGGTCGTACTAGGGTTTCGATGCTCAATGGCTTGACTCAAAGGAGAATTAGATAAGGGTAAGAAACAATGTTCTGGTGCGGGATAACTGCCAGAACGTACCGCAGTAACATAGTTTCTAAGCGCAGCCAGCGGGCTATCGGCGCCACTCATAAAATTTTTTGCAAATTTTGGCTTGGGTCCACTGGTAATATCGAGCACATCGTAAACCACCAGAATTTGTCCATCGGTATCGGGGCCGGCACCAATACCAATGACAGGTACCTGTAATTCTTGAGTGATCTGCGCACCCAATGCAGCAGGAATGCATTCAAGTAATACAGCATCGGCGCCAGCTGATTCCAGTAACTTTGCCTCGCGACGCATTTGCTCTGCAGTTGCCTCATCACGGCCTTGCACACGAAAGCCACCTGCTTTGTGAACCGATTGTGGCTTCAAACCAAGATGCGCGCACACAGCAATATCATGATTAGCAAGAAACTCGACAATGTCTGCTTGTGATGCACCACCTTCAAGTTTGACCATCTTCGCACCGCCCTCTTGCATCAAGCGAACGGCGTTGTTTAATGCTTGCTCACGTGATGCATAAGTCATAAAAGGCATATCAGCCATTAAGAACGGGCGATACAAACCGCGACTGACTGCTTTGCAATGATAAATAACATCTTCGAGTGTGACCGGCACGGTGGTGCCATGGCCTTGAATGACCATGCCCAAAGAATCACCCACCAACACCAGATCGGCATCGGCATCATCAATCAATGCGGCGAAACTGGCATCGTATGCAGTGATGCAGGCGATCTTATGACCTTCTGCCTTCATCTTGTTCAGCACGCTGATATTCACCGGCGGGCGTTGCGCATAACGTTCTTGCAGATGTGTATACATAAGGTTTACCGAAGTCGTTAGTCTCGCAATAAGTCGATACGCACCTTAATTGGATAAGGTTTATTTAGCAACTACTGCCCTTATTGCGGCAGCTTGATTAATCCGTCCATACTCAGCCGCATCGATATGCTGCTGGCGAGCCCATGACTTGGTATGACCAATGAAGGCGCAATCTCTGCCAGCGGCACTATTACAAAATTGCGTTTGTGCATTTCCGGATGTGGCAGCTGCAACGCTACAGCATCACTGCGTTGTTCACCATAAATCAATATGTCCAGATCAATCACTCGCGCGCCCCAGCGTTGTGTAGGCGGCAATTTCCCCATGCCTTGTTCCACTGATTGCAATGCTGTCAATAAATCCATTGCACTTAACTGTGTCAACATAGCTACTACGGCGTTGATGAATCTTGGTTGATCCTGAGGACCTAAAGGCGCAGATTGATACAGCGATGATTGCAACACCACTCGAGTATCACTTAAATTTACCAAATGCCGAATAGCCTGTTTTACCTGCGCAATGGGATCGTTGAGATTGCTACCCAAAGCAATATAAGCGGGCGTCCAAATATCCATGATCACGTGCAGAAATTATGGGGATGAAGATAGGCGACGCGGACTACGGCGGCGTTTTTTTCTTGCTGCAGGCAGATTGAGACCACCCGGAGTTTCAACTTTTTCAATACGCGCTTCGGGTGACATGGTTTGTATTTCGGTCCACCAATCGGCGACCTCTTGATCTACTTCACCCACTGCGGCACGTAGCAACAAGAAATCGTAAGCAGCACGAAAACGTGGATGATCCAACACACGCAAGCTGCGTCTACCGCTGCGGTAATCAAACCTCGACTGTAGTGCCAGCACTTCGCGCGACGTTAAACTAAAACGCTTCGGTACAGCCACACGCCGGACGACACGGGAACATACATTATCAAATGCATCTTGAATAGCACCGAAATCTAGTTGTCCATTTTCTTGTGAACGCGCATGCAACATCGATTGCTTACGCACTGCAGGCCATAATAGCACTGCGAACAAAAATGCGGGCGTAACAGATTTATCCGCACGCACACGTTCGTCTGTATTGCTTAATCCCTGCTCCACCAAGCGTTGCGACGTTTCATCACTGCTCAATATATTTTCAAGATCGTTGAACAAGTGCGCAAGCAAGCCATACTCACGCAACAGCATGAAGCTTTGTAGCCCACTGCCGGAAAGAAATAGTTTATTAACTTCATCAAACAAACGCGCCGCTGGCACGCTATCAATCATGTGTGCAAGCTTATTGATCGGTACGGCGGTGGCTGTATCGATCTTAAAATCCAGCTTGGCCGCAAAGCGAACCGCACGCAGCATACGCACAGGATCTTCGCGATAACGCGTTTCAGGATCACCAATCAGTTTGAGAACACGTTCCTCTGCATCGGTAACACCATTGGCATAATCCCAAATCGAGTAATCGGCAATGTTGTAGTACAACGCATTGGCAGTGAAATCACGTCGCCAGATATCTTCATCGATCGTGCCATACAAATTATCGCGCAAGATGCGGCCATGATTATCTGTGACCCGCCGCGAATCTTCATCGACACTGTTGTCTTCATCGACCACGGTATGTGCAGCACGGAACGTGGCAACTTCGATAATTTCCGGACCCACACGCACATGCGCAAGATGGAAACGACGACCAATCAAGCGACAACTGCGAAACAAATCGCGCACTTGTTCAGGATGAGCATTAGTCACCACATCAAAATCTTTTGGCGTACGTCCCAGTAATAAATCGCGAACTGCGCCACCGACCAAAAACGCTTGATAACCCGCATCCTTAAGCCGATACAGCACTTTTAGCGCGGCAGGGGAAATGGCGCGACGTGAAACCGCATGTAATGCGCGTGGAATGACCACCGGACCGGACCGGTGAGTGGATGAATTGTCGGACTGAATACTACTCAATGATGAGTTCCGCTTGAGCAATGGAAATGAGCCCGTATACTAGCGCATCTTGTAACTTCGAGTATAAGTTCCACGATCCTGCATAAAACGCTTAAGCTGCGATCAAGATTTTTTTCCTGGCTCCCATCGTCTAGAGGCCTAGGACACAGCCCTCTCAAGGCTGGTACGCGAGTTCGAATCTCGCTGGGAGCGCCATCTTTTCAAGCTTCTTAAACTTATCTTTTTTTCATACGCAAATATGCGCATCCGTTATTTATAATTTTAATTAGGACTTTAGTGCACGGTCGACATTGCTTTACTAAAACCGAACACATTGTAATCAGATGCTCTCCGTACGTTCAAAGAGCTCGTATTGAAGCAGTTATCAAATACTCTAAAGCAAAGCCAATGGTCACGAAGATTTGTTTCGCATGAAGTTGGAGCAATTGTTAGATCAACAGCATCTTAAGACAGTTATGTTTTCTTCCGTCCCTTTTTGATGAGAATGTCTCTAATCGAATAACTCAAAAGAGCGAACTCCCATGAAGATGACGACTACGGCCTTATCGTTCAAAAAATACATCTGCGTGACACTTGCCTGTCCGCCCTCTATTCTAACGCTGGGAGAAACAGTGGCCAGTCTTAGCTCATTGAGATCGAAATCGTAGCGCTTCAAAGAAACGGATTGAAACAATGAAAATTATCATCGTTGGGGCAGGAGGCGTCGGAGGGTTGTTGGGAGGTCTTCTTGCTCGATCGGGGAATGATGTCACTCTAATTGCCAGAGGATCTCATGGTGAGGCCATCAGAAGAGATGGTTTGCATGTACGAAGTATTCTGGGTGATTTACATATCAATCCTGTTAGGGTCATAGAAAAAATTACTGACACACTCGATGCAGAACTGGCCATTTTTTGTGTGAAGACCTGGCAACTTAGGGTTGTGGCACAAGACCTTGTTCATGCGCTAAGTAGCGAATGTTTAATCCTACCGTTGGAAAATGGAGTTGAAGCGCCCGAGGAACTCGAAAAGCATTTCGCTCCGAAACAGGTGCTGAAGGGTTGTTGTCATATGATTACCTATATCGAAAAGCCGGGGCATATTCGGCATGCTGCTATTTCACCCAAAGTGCACTTTGGATCGAGGTCAATAGCTGAAGAGAGATTGGTCGCCATAAAGGCTTGCCTAGATCAGGCCGGAGTTGAAACGAGTATTTCGGATGCCATTGATGTTCAAATTTGGGAAAAGTTTCTCTACATATGTTCCCTCGCCGGAGTAAGTGCTCTGACTCGACTGCCTGTTGGAAAAATTAGAGGCGTTCCCGAATGTCGCAATTTAATATTGGCGGCAATGAGGGAAATCTTTGATTTGGCTAGGCTTAAAGGCATTGAACTGAATTCCAACATCTTCGAACGTATGATGGCCGAGATAGATAGCCTTCCCGCTGAGGCTACAACATCCCTTCAACGTGACCTCATGACTGGTAAACCCTCGGAGCTTAATGCCCTTTGCGGGGCAGTGGTTAGGCTCGCGCAGCCGCTATCGATGGTTACTCCGATTCACTCTGTCATTTATGGAGCGCTACTTCCGACAGAGTACCAATCCAGGAAAGCATTGGTATAAGCGATACGGAAGCGCTACCGAATACAAGAGAATTTCGTGTCGCGAAAAGCAGCTAAGAATAGGTAAACGTGGTGCGCCAACTAATGACTTGGTTCTGCACTGCAATTCTCCGGTTCTATACTCGTGCATCAGCCCTGTTTTGAACTCGGGATTTGTGTATCAATTACAGCTTCGAGGGCGCTCGTGAGACATTCAATAGGCCCAACAAGTCTGCCCACTGACGGCCGATGTACGATCCAAGCTCGGACTTTGGGTTCAAAGTCCTGCACATGAATGATCTGCAGCGCATCGTGTAGCGGACTACTTTCAATAGCAGCTCTTGTTGCCAAAGTAATTCCTAGCCCACCTGCAACGAGTGATAGGCGAAGGTCCGAACTCAGCGCCTCTATACCTATTCGCAAAGGAAGATGCTCTTGCTCGAAGCGGCGCTGAATCACACTTCGAAAGCCACAGCCGTTCTGGTTGATGATCCAAGGAAGCGGTGAGAGGTCTCGCAGCATCACAGAAGAAGGCAAACCCAGTGATAGAGAGGCCGTAACAAATAGCGACTGCACGCTAAGTGAGTCTGCCTCGATCTCGGTTGGCGGGTGTATTCCTTCTGGAAGACAAAACGCTGCAACATCAATCTCGCTGTGGCGAAGTTGTTCCAAAAGTTGTTCGGACCATCCTATTGTGATGCGCAGCGTAAGATCTGGAAAGTTATCACGAAGTTTATTAGCAATTGTCGTTATCCCGACTTCCGACAAATAAGACGAAATGCCGAGCCGGAACTCCCCACTAACTATTCCCTTGGGTGACAACCCCGTCTTGAGATCTCCTAACACACCCAGCATCCGTCGCCCATGCACATAGGTTTCACGACCGGCCGCTGTAGGCTTCAAGGGCTTTGACTGTCTGTCAAGCAAGGCGATGCCAAGCTGTTCTTCTAAATTTTGAATACGACGGCTCACTCCGGGTTGAGTGAGATGAAGCCGTGCCGAAGCACCAACGATCGAGCCGGTCTCGACCACTGCCAGAAAAGCCTCAAAATCCCGTGTGTTCATGCGACTCTCGCATAATCATGATGATGATAAATGAATTACATTATATTGCTAAAAACGTAATATATGATCAATCATTATGCAGATTAATTTATATGTTACAAAGTAATGCTGATCCGCCTGTACAAAGTGACGGGACAGTTCCTTACCGGAGACTCTGGTCTGCAACCTTCCTTGGCTTTGGTGCGATTGGCATGACAATCCAAGTATTGCCAGCCTATGCTCACCAGCGGTTGGGAGCGAATGCAATCACTGTCGGCTTAGCGGTGACGATTGGCTCTTTGGCTACCATGATTTCCCGTCCGATCTCGGGACGATTTGCAGATCAGAGTGGCGGACGACATGTGGCCATGGTCGGAGCCATCCTTGGTTTGATCGGTGGTATCGGCCACATGGTCGCGACAGACTTACCCATCCTGATTCTTGCCCGTCTTTTTTTGGGCGCAGGTGAAGGCGCACTCTTCACCAGTTCCGTCGGCTGGGTCCTGGTGCATACGAAACAATCACAACGAGGTAAGGTCGCAGGGCATTTTGGCTTGGCGATGTGGATGGGATTGGCGTGCGGCCCGATTCTCGGAACCGTACTAATGGCGATCGATACCTATAGCAGTGTGTGGATTGCTGCAGCCATCCTTCCAATGTTCTCCTGGATATTGCTTGCATCGACACAGCCAGAGAAGCATATCTCGCCCATTAGCACAAATATCCGCCGTGCTCTGTTTCCGAGGGCAGCATGGGTGCCCGGCGCTTCAGGTGTATTCGCCAGCATTGGATATGGAGTGATCGCGGCGTTTCTAGTACCGCACTTCGCGGCTCTTGATTTCACAGGCCAAAATTTCGCACTTACCGTATTCGGTGTCGCGTTTATGATTACACGCTTTCTAGGCAGCGGATATGCCGCTCGTTTCGATGGGAGACGAGTACTTCTATTGGCCTTCCTGATTGAATCTGTCGGTTTTACCGGCTTGTTTCTCGCACATGTGGAGTGGCTTGCCTTCATCTCCACAGCGGTAGCAGGTGCAGGGCTTTCCCTGCTGATTCCCAGCATAACGAGTCTTGTAACGGAAGCTGCAGACCCGCGCGAACTTACCGCAGCCGTGGGCGCCGTGACGTCCGCTTGGGACTTGGGAGTTACTATCGGAGGGCCATTGGGAGGGCTTGTCGCTGGTACCTTGAACGCTGAGCCTTTCGCGCTAGGTGCTATCGCAGCGTTGATCGCAATAGTACCTCTCACAATTAACTCCGAACGCGTGCGTACTTTTGTACCTCCAAGCAAGCTTAAAGTAAGAAAGTAACTTGGCAGAATGGATCATGATTGAACTAGATGAGCGGCAATAGTAACGGAAGCTGTGCTTGTGTTTCGTTGTCCATTTTCATTCTGCCACGGATCAAGAACGCCAAAGTATCGTGCTCAACGAGCAATATTTATCGCACAACTCAATTAATGATAGCCATGTACACAATTACCCAAGTTAATACTCATCGAATTGAATGAAGAGTTTTTGAATGTTATGTGATGTTTGGTAACTTATTACCTGCAACATTTATAGTCATAATCAACCCATAGTTAAGTGTTTGAGAATTGATTTAAGGCCTCCGATACAAATCAAATGCCTTGTTATACAACCAACATCACGTCCGTTCTCCAATGTCCGAATGGCAGCATCGTTGCCATGCTTGCGGGCTGGCAAGTGCCTGAATTTAAATTTTACACACAGCAAACCCTCCCGATACTTGTAAACACAAGGACAGGATAATTATAGATACTATTATACTGTATATTTGTACAGTAATCGCGCGGCGTGTAGCATTATTCCAATTTCCACGCATCTTGGGTTCTGAAGGCATTTATCAAATCCCACGTTGCGAATTTCTAACCTGTCAAATTGTGAGTCATCGCGATGCAACGCGCTGAAGTCATTGCCAACTTGCTACGAACCACACCTGATTTATGGTCCGGACATGCTGTAGCTGCTACGCGTTCGCGCAGTACGGGCTTTACAGAATTAAATGCTTTATTGCCCGGCCATGGATGGCCTTTAAGTTCATTGATTGAATTGATTCCCTTGATGGCAGGCATTGGCGAGTTAAGTTTATTGTTACCAGTATTACGAAAAATAGGTAGTGAAGCGCGCGATATTGTTTTTGTATGTCCGCCCCATGTTCCCTATCCACCTGCATTGGCGCATGCCGGCCTGCCGTTGAATAGAATTATCTGGATAGATGCCAAAAACGATGTGGATGCACGCTGGTCAGCGGAGCAGACCTTGCGTGAAGGCATGGCCGGTGCCGTGCTGTTATGGAGCGATACCATCAAGGATATTGCCTTACGACGTTTGCAGTTGGCAGCACGTGAAGGTGAGTCCTTGTTGTTTTTATATCGATCATCTTTACTACTGAATACTCCTTCTCCTGCCACAGTACGACTGGCGTTACAACCTCAATCAGGTGCGTTGCGTGTGGATGTAATAAAAGCACGCGGCGGAAAAATTGCTAGTGCACGGTTACATTTTCATCAAGCCACGTGAAATAGTTGCATGTTGTGGTGTTGTATTTACTTGCCGCTATTACCCATTGAGTTGCGTGAGCCACGTGATGCGATTGCACTGGCAATCGTTGATCAACATGGATCACGCCGTCGACTCATTGCTTGCAACGAGATAGCACGCGAAGCAGGATTGCATAACGGCATGGACGCCACCACTGCATTGGGCCGGTTGCCATCATTACAATTGATCAAGCGATCGCAGGCACAAGAACGACATGCACTTAAAGCATTGGCCGCATGGAGCCAGCAGTTCAGTGGCATGGTCAGTATTGATCACGAACGCTGGATGATATGGATTGAGATCGGTGCCAGTCTTACGTACTTCCATGGAATGAAAGCATTAGCACAAAAAATATCCAGTGGTATAGATGCTCTCGGATATTCCGCAATGACCGGCATTGCACCTACCCCCGAAGCCGCTGCATTGCTAGCGCGGCATGCACATACTCAACCTATTCAACAACTCACTGCCATTAAATTCTCCATTGCTGCACTGCCTTTATCTCTACTTGCAGTTTCACCAATAATCATTGAAGCCCTGCATGGCGTGGGTTGGAAACAGGTTGGTGACATCATGGAAGTACCTTTTGATCAACTGGCACGGCGCTTTGGTCCTGCGATGACAAAGTACCTGCATCAATTGCTAGGTGAACTCCCTGATCCACGTGTACTGTATCGCGTACCTGCTTCCTATCACCGACACTTTGAACTCTCTGCAACAGTGGATGCCATTGAAGCATTGTTATTTCCACTGCGTCGCATGCTCGGTGAGCTACAAGGATATTTACGTGCACGTGATACAGCACTGCAGCAGCTTAAACTCACATTGATTCATGAAAATAAATCTTCCACGATTCTAGAAGTACGCACCACTGCACCACAACGAGATGCGCAAAGCTTGTTGGTGTTATTACGGGAAACTTTGGAACGCACCACACTTCCAACCGTCGTCGTTGCACTAACCCTTACAGTAGATCAGTTTGTATCGCTGGGTGATACACAATTAGATTTTTTTACCGAATCGAAGTCACGCGATCAATCCTGGTCAGCATTGCTGGACAAGCTACGCGCTAGATTGGGTGAACAATCCATTAAAAGACTGGGATTAAATGATCATCATCTTCCCGAAAAAGCTTGGTGCAAACTGTGTAATGAAACGAAGCAACAAGAACAGGATGATGACACTCTTCCGCAACGACCATTGTGGCTAATAGAGCCAAAGTTATTACAAACCTTACCGCGTTTGTTGGGCAAGCCAGAACGAATTGAATCAGGCTGGTGGACTGGCGAAGACAGTCGACGCGATTATTATATTGCAGAAACACAAGAAGGCGCACGTTGGTGGTTGTATCGCGATGCCCATTCTCAACAATGGTATCTACATGGATTATGGGCATGAGTTACGCCGAACTAGCATGCTTGAGTAATTTTACTTTTCAGCATGGGGCTTCACATGCACATGAATTGGTTCGACGTGCAAAACAATTGGATTACGTAGCGCTAGCGATTGCCGATGAATGCAGCCTTGCCGGCATTGTGCGTGCACATGAAGTAGCCAAAGAAGTTTCTCTGCCATTAATCGTTGGCAGCTTCTTCAAGTTTGAACATGGGCGCTTAGTGTTATTAGTGCCAACACAAAAAGCATATGAGCAATTATGTGCGTTGATCACACGCTGTAGACGTGCAGCTAGCAAGGGCAGCTATGCGATTACACCAATAGAGATACACACATCCGTATCATGCTGTATCGGTATCTGGTTGCCAGATGAACAAATTGATGAGCAATCATTGCGATGGTTCAAATCGTTGACATTGGCAGGACATTATTTGGGATGCACGCATCATTTACAACAGCATGCAGATACTCGGTTGCAATGCTTATTAAAACGAGCAGATGAAGCTGAATTGACACCCATTGCCGTGGGCGATGTGCATTATCATGTGCGTTCACGCCGTGTGTTACATGATGTACTCACTGCCATTCGTTTAGGCAAAACGGTTGACCATATCGGCAGACAGGGATTTGCCAATGGCGAACAACATCTGCGTTCCATCACGACCTTAGAAAAATTATTTCCTCAAGCGTTGCTGATCAATACGATCGACATCGCAAAACAATGCCATTTTTCAATGAATGAATTGCATTACGAATATCCTCATGAGTTGGTACCAGAAAGACTGAATGCCACTCAACATCTACGCGCATTGACACTGGCAGGTGCACAGCGACGTTGGCCACAAGGTATTCCAGAGGCAGTAATGGAATTGCTTGAGAAAGAATTGTTGTTGATAGCAGAACTTAAGTATGAGCATTTCTTTTTAACTGTCGAAGACATGGTACGTTTTGCACGCTCAAAAGGAATTTTATGCCAAGGCCGTGGCAGTGCCGCCAATTCTGCAGTGTGCTATGCATTGGGCGTAACGGAAGTGGACCCATCCAGAAGCAGCGTGTTATTTGAGCGTTTTATTTCCAGAGAACGTGCAGAGCCACCTGATATCGATGTTGATTTCGAACATGACCGTCGCGAAGAAGTCATTCAATACATTTACACAAAGTATGGACGTGAACGTGCTGCATTGGCAGCCACAGTGATTTGTTATCGACGTCGTATGGCAGTACGAGATGTAGGAAAGGCTCTCGGGTTTGCACCTGACATTGTGGATGCATTATCAAAATCGATGTATTGGTTTGAAGGTAACATCGCCCAAGAACTTAAAAGAATCGGCTTTGACTCTGATTCGAGAATTGCCAAGCAATTATCTATGCTGGTCGAGCAACTCATCGGCTTTCCACGTCATCTATCACAACACGTAGGTGGCTTTGTTATTTCAGAACATGCTCTATCAACACTAGTGCCCTTAGAGAATGCGGCCATGCCGGATCGCACTATCATTCAATGGGACAAGGAAGATTTGGAAACATTGGGCTTGCTCAAAGTAGATTGCTTGGCATTGGGTATGTTATCCGCCATTCGCAGAGCGCTTGGCATGATGAGCAAATACAAACAACGTGCTGTAGTGATGCAAGACATTCCTGTAGAAGATAAAGCCACTTATGACATGCTTTCCAAAGCGGAATCGGTGGGTGTGTTTCAGGTTGAAAGCAGAGCACAGATGTCAATGTTGCCGCGCTTAAGGCCACAGTGTTTCTACGACTTGGTCATTCAAATAGCAATTGTACGTCCCGGCCCCATTCAAGGCGGCATGGTGCATCCGTATTTGAAACGCCGACAAGGATTAGAAAAAATAACCTATCCCAGTGCCGCTCTTGAGAAGGTATTAAGTCGCACCTGCGGCGTACCGCTGTTTCAAGAACAAGTCATGGAGATTGCTATTGTCGCAGCGGGCTTCACACCAGGTGAGGCAGATCAAGTACGACGTTCAATGGCAGCCTGGCAACGTCGCGGTGGCCTGGAACATTTCAAAGATAAACTGATGAATGGCATGCTGGAACGCGGCTATACGCAACAATTTGCAGAACAGATCTATCAACAGATTCTAGGTTTTGGTTCGTATGGATTTCCGGAATCGCATGCAGCGTCATTTGCGTTACTGGCCTATATATCCGCATGGTTGCGTTGTCATGAACCAGCCGCATTCTGTGCCGCATTACTCAACAGTTATCCTATGGGCTTCTACGCACCCGCACAATTGATCGCTGATGCAAAACGCAATGGCGTACATTTTCGTGCGGCAGATGTGAATCACAGTGAATGGGAATGTACGTTGGAACTTAATGAAGGCACACCCGAAGTTCGACTTGGTTTAAACATGATCAAGGGATTGAATGAATCACAAGTGCATGCACTTGTTCAAGCTCGCAATGAACAACAATTTATTAATGTAACTGATTTGGCGCATCGTGCTAATTTAAATCAACGCTCCTTAGATGCCTTATCTAAAGCCAATGCATTGGCATCGTTGATTGCACAACGTCCAGCAGCACGCTGGGATGCTTTGGGAGTAGAGCGTTTACCAGGATTGCTGGCAGGTCAGTCGGCCATTGAAGCTCCACTTTCTTTTCCACCCATGAATGAAAGCAAAGAAACTACCGCCGATTATCACAGTATGGGATTTACACTCGGTCGTCATCCATTGGAAATACTTCGACAACGTTTGAATCGTCTCAACGTTTCTACGGCAAAAGAACTTACTGCAATGAAAGATGGAATGCTCGTAAAAGTATCAGGCATGGTGACCCATCGACAGCGACCTCAAACTGCAGCAGGTGTATTGTTTATCTCATTGGAAGATGAAACTGGCTCAAGCAATATTGTTATCTGGCCACAAGTACAACAAACACAACGCCTCGCAGTACTGCATTCACAATTAATGGTGATACATGGTCAGTTACAAAGCTCAAACGGAATAATTCATATCATTTCACGGCAAGTACAAGACAATAGTAATTTGCTTGGAGCA
>JAICKZ010000299.1 GCA_025927665.1 Steroidobacteraceae bacterium
ATATCTTGGATTAACAATTCAAGGACTAGCCGATCAATCTGGCGTGAGTCGCACCATGATTTCCAAGATTGAACGTCATGAAGCCAGTCCCACCGCTGCGTTGTTGGGTCGGTTATGTAATTCATTGGGAATCACTTTGTCTGCATTGATTGCCAATGCTGAAAGCGAGGTTCACTCACCCATTGCACGTGCTGATGAACAACCTGTATGGAAGGATCCTGATACCGGCTTACAGCGCACGATGGTCTCGCCACTCAACACAGGATCGCGCATTGAGATCGTTCGTATCGAATTACCAATAGGCGCCAAGATCAAATACGAAGCGCAACGACATGCAACGTTCGAGCAACATATCACGGTATTACAAGGTAAATTGAATTTGACGATTGGAGTCGAAGCATTAACATTGACGGCTGACGATTGCGTGTTTATGAAGCTCGATACGCCAATTCAATTTGCCAACCGGGGACAAACACTGTGTCGATATCTGGTTATTATCAATCGTTAATATTGGGAGATGCGACATGAAGCTTGTCATGTGTTCTTACGCAAATCACGGCACTGAAGTTCTTGATATCTTCAATGAAGAGATCATCAATTCAACCGCGTTGTATTACTATAAGCCGCGCACACTTGATGAAATCAAGGGCTGGTTTGACGCCAAGAAAGCGCATGATTTTCCTGTTATTGGTATTGAAGACGAAAGCCAGCACTTACTTGGCTTTGCCAGCTATGGAGTATTTCGCGATCGACCTGCATATAAATATTCGATAGAGCATTCTATCTATGTTCATAAAAATCATCGTGGACAGCGCATCGGACGTACATTGCTACAACAACTTATTAAATTAGCGATGGATCAAAATTACCACATGATGGTGGGTGGCATTGATGCTGAGAATGTGGGTAGTATTGAGTTCCACAAAAAGCTAGGCTTTGTGGACGCAGGCGTTATTAAACAAGCCGGTTTCAAGTTTGGTCGTTGGCTTGATTTGGCATTTTATCAACTGATATTGAAAACTCCTCAAAACCCAGTAGATGGATAAAAACGACTATTTCTTGACCTTTGCTGCGGCTACGGCTTGTAGACCACCACGCAGCACATAAGAATGAAAGCCGCGCTCTGACAAAATATACGCAGCGGCAGAACTACGACGACCGGTATCGCAATAACAAACGTAATTCATTTTGCGGTCTAATGTTTTAATTTTGAGCCGCATAAAATACAACGGAATATTAATGGCCTTATCAAGATGCTGATTTTCAAACTCAGATGGCAGACGCACATCAAGCCATGTCGCACCTTGTGCAACCAATTTTTGTGCCTGTGTGATATCTAAATATTCGAGCAAAGGTTCATTCAACAAGGATTTGAAATCTTGCTTGTTTAAACGCATTAATGCGCCATCCGTGATCATGGTGACATTTGCATTACGTTTGGCGTCAGAAATTAATGCTTCTTCACCAAACGATTCACCCATACTTAGTTCCGCGAGCTTAACACCATCTTTATTTAGCGGTGTATCGCGAGTGATCAAACACTTGCCTTTGACAATGACATAGAAGAAATCGCCTTCATCACCTTGCTTGATAACGGATTCACCAGCGCGAAAATCTACTCGCTGCATGCGCATGAAAATGGCTTGAATATTTGAGGGTGGCACTTTGTGAAAGGCTTTGGTTTGCAGCAGCGCTGTCATCCAATCATCGCCTTCATCAGCAGATTCCATAAGCTTACCGGCATTGCCTAATTCACCAACCTCATAAGAACCGGTTTGATCCCACGTCAGCATGACATCCAATAGATCACTATCGATGGAAAGAATCTCGATGCGATTAGAAGCGACGATGGCAGTATGTCGACGCGGCATGGTTGGAGAAAGTGGATTACGC
Organism: Steroidobacteraceae bacterium; assembly: GCA_025927665.1. GTDB lineage: Bacteria > Pseudomonadota > Gammaproteobacteria > Steroidobacterales > Steroidobacteraceae > CAILZL01. The sequence continues at coordinate 1,894 of JAICKZ010000299.1, forward strand.
GCTTCGGGTGTACCGCCGCGAACAATTGCAACCGATTCACCGTTTTGCAATAGTTCTATTACACCGCTCAGTATGTAAATGGTTCGCTTATCGTCTTCACCTTCTTTGAACAACACTTCATCCGATAACATTTCGCGTATTGACGCCTTGCGCGCAAGCGCATGTAGGTTTTCGGATTTGAGTCCATCTAGTGGCGAGAAGGTTCTCAGCAAGCTGATTTCAAGGGGTCTGTTCTCCATCGTTGTTCTGATATATTTCTCTGACGTTTACTCTGAGTTATGCAATTAACGTAATCAAAATGGTGGAAATTAACGTCATTTGCACCACAGTATTAGAGTCTTGATGGTATCACGGTGCATTTAGTTTGTTGAGTTGGCATAGTTAACGACATTACAACAATCCCATTTGCCAGCCGCTGTCGGGTTTGAAATGAGTGCCATATCGTGACGCTAACGTCTCTAATTTATTAACGATTACTGCAGACCCCAGGGTTTGGGCATAATGCAATGGACCGCCACGAAACGGTGCAAAGCCGGTTCCAAAGATAACGGCTGCATCCAGCAAGTCCGCATCTTCAACAACTTTCTCGCGCAGCACTGCCATTGATTCATTCACCATCGCAAGAATTAAGCGATCTTCAAGATCAGCCGGAGCAGAGCCCGCCACAGTTGGTTTGATTGGCTTTCCTTCCTGCCAAACATAAAAGCCAGCGCCAGACTTTTTGCCCAGCTTCTTTTGGTCCACTAATACTTGAATACACTTGGCTTGCGGTCGTGAATAGGTCGTAGCCAGAATGGTTCCGACATGGAGGCCAACATCAAGACCAACCACGTCGGCGAGTTCTATCGGTCCCATTGGCATGCCAAAGTTGGTGGCGACTTTATCGATTAATGCTAAAGGTGTGTCTTCATCCGCAGCGCGCATGGCTTCATTCAAATACGGCATTAAAATACGATTGACAACAAAACCCGGAGCGCTACGACAAGGCACTGGTAACTTGTCGAGCTGTCTGGCAAATGCAATGGCCGCTTGCATGACTTCAGGTCTTGTCGAGGTTGATTGAATAATTTCAATTAAGGGCATGCGTGCAACCGGGTTGAAGAAATGCAATCCAACAAACCGACCCGGATCTTGTAGTTCGTCCGCCAGTGACTCAAGCACGATGCTGGAAGTGTTGCTCGCCAGTATGGCGCCAGGCTTAAGCATGGGCTCAAGCTTTGCATATAGTTCTTTCTTTGCGACTGCATTTTCAAAAATCGCTTCAATGACTATATCTGCAGTACCGACCTGCGTGGCATCGACGTCCGCATGCAAACGTTTTTCGACTTGTTCTCGTTCCTGTGCAGTTGGATAGCGCTTCTCAAGAAATACTTTCGCGCGATCCAACGCGGGCTGAATATATTGTATAGCACGATCTTGCAACGAGACATTTAAACCACGCACTGCACACCATGTTGCGATGTCACCGCCCATGACACCGGCACCAATCACATGTGCATGATTGGCTTTGGGGCTGCCTTTGCCGCCGAGACTTTTCAATCGATCCTGCAATAAAAATACGCGCACCAGATTTTGCGAAGTTGCCGTACTAAACAGATTTGCAATGGAATGTGCTTCTGCGTCAAACGCTTGCGCACCACTGGCGCCGAAGCGCTGCCAGAGATCGATTACGGCATAAGGAGCAGGATAGTGTTGTGGTGGTGCTTGTCGTGCTACGCGTTGACGCATTTTGTTAGCGATAAACGGACG
>JAICKZ010000331.1 GCA_025927665.1 Steroidobacteraceae bacterium
GACTAACAGTATTGCGGTTAGCAAGGCTTATCTCTTACATGCACGACATAGAGATGTAGTAGGCGCAATGTGTTGAACATCAAATCAATTATCTGTCATCTCGCAATCGGCATGCTATTGGGAAGCGTTGCTGCTGAGTTACATGCCGATACATCCAGCATCAATGCCAGCATTGCAATGGATATCAAGCAGCAGAATGATGCTCATCAAGGCGAGTTGCCGATTGCTGATCGATTGTTGGTACGTAAATCCGAAAGACGTCTTTACTTGTTCCGTCGTGGTCAGATGTTGCGTAGCTATGCGATTCATCTTGGTTTGCAGCCCAAGGGAAGAAAAGAATATGAAGGTGATTTTCGCACGCCGGAAGGCAACTACTCACTGGGCAATCGCAATTCCAATAGTAAGTACTTTCTTGCCATTCAAGTCACTTATCCGAATGCAAGTGACGAGATGCATGCACGTCGTATGGGTGTGCGACCTGGTGGCGCAATCATGATTCACGGTTTGCCGAATACACCACACAAGTCGGTAGATTATTACAATCATATGGATTGGACCGATGGCTGCATTGCAGTGAGTAATTCTGATATGGTCGAAATATGGTTGATGACCGCATCAGGTATTCCCATCGATATCGAACCTTGATGTCATGGGTAGATCGCAAGGAAGCGATGAACAATCGTCATTTATTTCCGTATAGACTACGGCTTCTTCATTCTAGTCGAGCATGATCGATTTCGGTCGCCATATGCAAAATGGGTTTTTAAACAATGTCCAATCACTTTGAATCGACTTCCGTCACACAGCTTGAGGTGGATGATTTTGTCCATGCACGTGTGTCGCCGCTCGGCAGTTTGGAAAACCTGTCGCAACGTGAAGTGAATCAATTGTTATCGGCTGAAAAAAGCGAAATTTATCAGTTGTTTCGTCGCTGTGCCCTGGCCGTATTAAATTGTGGCAACGAGACTGACGACGCGCGAGCAATCTTTGAAAAATATCGTGACTTTGAAATTCATCTAGGTCGTCAAGCCTGGGTCGTGAAGTTACAGATACGCAATGCACCCGCTAAAGCATTTGTGGATGGACAGATGATTCGCGGGATCAAGGAGCATTTGTTTGCCGTACTGCGCGACATTATCTACATTCACGATGCCATTCTTGGCACACAACGTTTTGATTTGAACGATACCAATGGCATTACCAATGCCGTGTATCACATTCTGCGTAATGCGCGCTTACTCGATTATAAAGGCAGACCTGATTTGGTTGTATGTTGGGGCGGACATTCCATCAGCACCTCTGAATACGATTACACCAAGAAGGTGGGTTATGAATTAGGTTTACGAGGCATGAACGTTTGCACGGGTTGTGGGCCGGGCGCAATGAAAGGACCGATGAAAGGCGCAACCATTGGACATGCCAAACAACGCATTCGCGATGGCCGTTACATTGGCATGACTGAACCGGGTATCATCGCAGCTGAACCACCCAATCCCATCGTTAATCAATTGGTCATCATGCCGGATATTGAAAAACGTTTGGAAGCGTTTGTTCGTATGGGTCATGGCATTGTGGTGTTTCCGGGTGGTGCAGGGACAGCCGAAGAAATTTTATACTTGCTCGGCATCTTGCTTGATCCAGACAATGCCGACCATCCTTATCCTGTGGTATTTACTGGGCCGGCATCCGCAGCGGATTACTTCGCCAAAATTGATCAATTCGTAGCCCAAACATTGGGTGACGCTGCGCGCGCTCGATACAAAATTATCATTGATGATCCGGCACAAGCGGCGCGTGAGATGGCAAAGGGAATGGAGGTGGTTCGTGAACAGCGCCGCAATCAAAGCGATGCATACAATTTTAATTGGCTGTTAAAAATTCCATTTGCTTTTCAGCAGCCGTTTGAACCTACACATGAAGCCATGGCAGCGTTAACGCTGCGACGCGATTTGCCCGCGCACAAGTTAGCGGCCAATCTGCGGCGAGCATTCTCCGGTATTGTCGCTGGCAACGTGAAAGAGCAAGGGTTGCGCGCAATTGAAACGTATGGTGTGTACGAATTGCACGGCGACACACAACTCATGCATTTATTGGATGATTTGCTCAATGCTTTTGTTACACAAAAGCGCATGAAACTACAAGGTGAATACCAACCTTGCTATCGAGTCGTGAAATAGCATGAATACGTCGGCGCTTCTGTGGGGTTTGCTATTTGGTTCGATTGGCATTGGCTTCAGTTTGTATGGTAAGAAACAGCATGCACCGGTACCATTGGTATGCGGATTGGCACTGATGTTTTTCCCCTACTTTGTCACTAATACCTTTGCATTGATTGCTATCGGTATCGTGCTGATGGCTTTGCCGTATTTCGTGAAAATCTAGAAGCCAATACTGCTGCAAAGCGGTTGCATTGCTGCACAGATTATGGCGTGATTACACTATTCTCACTCTTCTTCATCCATTGTACTTCTTGAAGTGAACCGTCTATGCAAACTCTTGATGATTTATTCGAAAAGAACGCCGCCTGGTCTGAAGGAATGCGACGTCAAGACCCCGAGTTCTTTAGCAAACTTTCGCAACAACAATTTCCAAGCTATCTATGGATCGGCTGTTCCGATAGTCGTGTTCCGGCGAATCAAATTGTCGGGTTGTTACCCGGAGAATTATTTGTTCATCGCAATGTTGCCAATGTGGTAGTACATACCGATCTTAACTGCTTA
>JAICKZ010000177.1 GCA_025927665.1 Steroidobacteraceae bacterium
ACGCAGCGCATTGATTAATCCGTTAATCAACAATTTCGTTGGAACCGGATTGAAGTACCAAGCTACTGGTGCAGCAGTGACGACCGAAATGAATAACTTGATTGATAAGTTGTGCGCAGGCAGCGCTTGTTCGACAAGCACTCGCTCGCCGATCATCGCCAAAGCGGTATGTACAGCTGTGCTGTCCAGTGCCATCACCACCATTCAGTAACTGACGCTACGAGAGACTGACTATGATCATTCGCAAGAACATTCCAAAAGGCCTGGGAATCAATGAGCCGATTCGACACAACAGTCATAAGCGTCCGGTTACCCGTCGCGAATTCATCGGGCAAGGTTTTATGACCGGTGCAGCAACGGTGCTTGCGTCGCCGCTCTTGTCTGCGTTGTGGAACTCAGGCAATGCTTATGGCGACGTACTGGCAGATCTTGATCCAGGTGGCGTGAAGTGCGCCATCACCAATGGTGCGGGCAAGATTCCTTTTATCTGCTTCGATCTTTCTGGCGGCGCCAATATTGCCGGTTCCAACGTATTGGTTGGTCAGGGAGGCGGTCAGTCAGCATTTCTATCTACTGCTGGATATTCGAAGTTGGGGATAACGGGAACCATGATCCCCAATCCTTCTACGACGGGAAGTTTTATCGATTCCCAGTTTGGTCTTGCCTTCCACAGTGATAGTGCGTTTTTGCGCGGTATGTTGATGACGACGACGACACAGACTCGAGCTAACGTCAATGGCTGTGTGATTCCAGCAATCTCGCAAAATGACACACAAAATAATCCACTGAACCCCATGTACGGCATCGCCCGTTGTGGTGCCAAAGGTCAATTGCTCACCTTAATTGGTTCGCAGAATTCAGATTCAGGCGGTAATTCCATGCCGCCTGCAGCGATGATCGATTTGACAGAGCGCCCAACAACCATCACCAGTTCTCGTGATGCGACGGGCTTAGTCGATACGGGTAGTTTGGGAACGATGTTTACTAAGTCGGACGGTTCACCCGATACGCCATCAACCGTTGCGGTGATGGAAGCCATTGATCTGTTGACTCGCAAAAAACTGGAAGTCACCAAGCCAAAATTGGCAGATGCCACTGCAGATGCGGCAATCAATAATCAAGTGGATTGTGCCTACGTGCGTAGTGCGTACATGTCGGAACAATTCAGTAGCCCGGCGGTGCTTGATCCTACGAAGGACACAAGAATTACGACGATATTTTCTTCAGTCGGTGGTCTTGGGGCCAGTAGAGAGTTTGATAAGACAGCTGCGGTGATGAAACTGGTGGTCGATGGCATGGCCGGCGCTGGCACCATTCAAATGGGTGGTTTTGATTACCATACGGGCGATCGTTCCACTGGTGAGGCGCGCGATTTTCAAGCGGGTGTCTGCATAGGCGCTTGTTTGGAATATGCGGCTCAAACTTCTACTCCGCTGATGCTGCAAGTTTTTAGTGATGGCTCATTGAATTCCAACGGGATGATTGATAACTCAACCGGGGGTCGTGGTAAGGGTGTATGGACGGGAGATAATCAATCTACTGCTTGTACGTTCTTCTTGGTTTACAGTCCTAAAGGCCGAATAGTACCGGTGAAGACATTAAACAGCACGAGTGAAGGTCCACAATTGGGTTCGTTCCAAGCATCCGGTGATGTTAATGCGGCAAGTAGTCCAGCAGCTAATTCCAACACTGCCGTAGTGGATATGATTCTGCTTAACTATTTGGCTCTCCACAATGAACAAGGCAGCTTTGCAAGCTTGTTCCCAACCAGTCCTATCGTCGGGCAAATTGATAGCTGGATTGCCTTTAATGCACTGTGCCAAGACAAGATCACAGCGCTTATATAGTTTTTGTAAATACGGCTGAAATAAAAAGGCGCGCTTTAAGCGCGCCTTTTTTTATTAGACAATCCTTGAAATCTGGCGATATTCCTGCGAAAACTAACGTTCCAACAATTTTAATTTGTCAGGTTTACCATCCCATTCCTTCGCATCTGCAGGTGGCTCCTTGCGCTCGGTAATCACCGGCCACATCTTGGCAAGCTCAGTATTCAATTTAAGGAAATGCTCCTGACCCTTAGGTAACTCTTCTTCGGAGTGAATGGCTTCGGCGGGGCATTCGGGTTCGCACAAGGTGCAATCAATACACTCATCTGGATCAATCACCAAAAAATTAGGACCTTCATGGAAGCAGTCCACGGGGCAGACTTCAACACAGTCCATGTACTTGCACTTGATGCAGTTTTCGGTAACGACGAATGTCATTGAATGGCTCCAACTAAACAGCAGCATTAATACTGTCAAAACAGGGGCGCGTATTTTGCCAAAGCGGGGCCAGATGGCAAGCAGTCCGTAGTTCTGGACATATGTATTTTGGTTAGAGTCTATTTGAAAATTGCTGCGCTCGTTATTCGCATACGATGCTTCCTCATAATTATTAATTTGGCCGCATTATTTCCGATATAAACTCCGGATTCTGCATAAATTAACTGCGTCGTTACATTTTTAAACGGATTATAGTTGTCGCGGAATTTATATCGTGTGAAAGTGCAGACGCTCAATTCCCTGTGCTTGATCTTCGATGTAACGCTCAAGAGTAAAGCGTATGCTTTCAAAGGCAATGTCATTCCAGGGAATTTCGCTTGGATGGATCAGTTTAACTTCTAAGCTTTCTGCACCCACGCCAAAGTTAAGATTATTCAGGCGAGCTCGAAACAGCATGTGCACTTGATGTGACTTGATGACGTTAACCACCGTAATCAGCGAACCGATCGTCACATCGGCCAGCGCTTCTTCTTGTGCTTCTCTTGCCGCACCGCCTTCCACTGCTTCGCCGTTTTCCATAAAGCCTGCCGGTAACGTCCAATATCCATGGCGTGGCTCGATGGCACGACGACAAATCAAAATTTTGTCTTCCCACACGGGGATACAACCGGCAATGATGCGTGGATTCTGATAATGAATCGTGCCGCAAGCACGACATACATGTCGCGGCAGGTGATCTCCTTGCGGTATATCAAGAATCAGCGGATGAGCGCAGTCAGGACAAAATTTCATGGCAGTAACTGTAGATGAGTAAATTGAGATCGTACGCCACCCACATCCGATGCATTACAGTTTCGAAGCACTACTTGAATTTTTCTAGCGCCATGCGCAGTTCGTCCATGCTTTGGAAGCGCTTGCTTTTATCCACGGCCATCGCTTTGAAGACTAAATCGGAAAGTTCGGTGGGCAGGTTGGGGTTTACTTCAATGGGAGGTTTCGCCTTGCCTTGAACATGTTGATACATCACGGACATATGATCGCCGCGTGAATAAGGCGGCATGCCGGTCACCATTTCATAAAGAATAATACCCAAGCTGTAGATATCGGCGCGCTCGTCAACTTGTTTACCCAATATCTGTTCCGGCGCCATGTATTTGGGACTACCAATCACATAGCCAGTCTTGGTGAGTTGTGTATCGCCTTCCTTGTGCGCGGCTGCAACACCGAAGTCCACCACCTTTAAGAAGTGAGTGTCGTCAATCAAAATATTTGCCGGTTTAAGATCGCGATGTACGATACCTGCCAGATGTGCCACTGCCATGCCGGTGGCAATGTCACAACCGTACTGTGCTGCCAATTTGATGGGCAGCGGTTTATTGTCGACTAACTCTGCGCCCAGCGGATGCGAAGGAAAATATTCCATCGAAATAGCGTAATTACCCTGCATGTACACAAAGTCGTAAATACGAATGACATTCTTATGAGTGATTTTTCGCGAGTAACGTAGCTCATGCACAAAGCGCTTCATCATCTCTTCATCTTGCGAGACATTTGAGTTTAGGAACTTAAGAATTAAACGCTCTTCAACTACAGAATCTTCAACCAGCAAAACGGTGCCGAAAGCACCTTTGCCAATTTTTTCGATAAATTTATATCGGCTTTCGATGACATCGCCCGGCTTAAGAGTGGTGATATCCAGCCTGTTGATTTGTGGAACTTCTTCTGCAGTTTTAACAATTGCAGCAACATCCGCTTTATCCACCAACAATGTTTTTGATGGCTCTGCGAACTGTTCGGCTTTGTGTTGTAGTGCAATAGCTGCGGTTGAGTAACGACCATCCAATTCATCAAGCGCATGGTCAATAGCCAATTGAACGGTAGGGTCTTCATTGGTTGGCGTAACCGATTGAATATAGCTGCGGATATTATCCACACGTTTGTCATCGGCGATACGCGGCAGCGCTGCAATCGCTTCAAGTTTTACCTCACGCTCTGGATGAGTGAGCAGCTTTGACAATAGATCAAGTGCACGAATGTCTCCAAGCTTGCCCAAAGCACGTGCAATTGCAGGCAACGCGCGAGCTTTGGCATTATTTGCCATTTCCAGCAGTGCCGGCACGGCTTTCACGCTACCGATTGATCCTAAGGCGTCGATAGCACGTTCAGCCACCCACCAATCCTTGTCCTTGGTTGCGGCAATCAATTGATCAACGGCACGTTCATCCTTGGTTTGATTCAGAATTTCAATCGCGGCACGACGTACGTCTTCGTCTTCGTCACGAATCAATTCCAACACGGCGTCGACTACTCGTGGACCACCGATTTTACCCAACGCATCAGCCGCACGACTACGCACCCACCAATCGTCATCTTTCAGAATTTGTAAAAGCTGTTTGATATCGCGACTAGTGCCTAATGCATTCAGGACTTCAACTGCGGCGCGACGCGCATACTCGTTTTCATCTTTAAGGACTGGCACCAAGTGCCGCATGGTATTGGGGTCGGCCGCCTTGATAATTAATTCAACCGCACGATTTTGTACTTCGATATCAGGATCACAGAGCATCTGACACACTGGCTCTACTTCCACCGGCGTTCGCATTTTGGTTAGTGCGTTCAACGTTGCCTGACGAATAAGCTTGTTTGGATCTTTCAGCTGACGTTGCAATGCACGGGACACGTCGGGACGATCAAATCGCGACAAGATATTAATGATATGAGTACGTGCAACTGTGTCACGACCCTCAATACGGGCGATCAATTCCGTTACTGAGTTATCATCAACAATTTCACCAATGATTTTGAACAGCGCCACCTTCTCGTTGTTTTCCTGCTCGTAAGCATGGCTGAGCAACTCGCGCACCCCCAGCCGACTGCGATGTGCATTTAAGATTTCCAAAACGACGGGTTTGGGTATGGCGGGACGCGATAGCAGATCAAATATCATTGCTATCGGAAAGTTGCGGCTGCTGGACATTGCCAAGGAAATTGCTGCGTTAGTACGTGGGTTGTTGTCAGCTAGCGCTTCGGCAAGCAATGCAAAACTTTTCTGATCAAGGTTCTGCGTCAGTATTTCCACATAGGACAGCGTTTCTTGTTTGCCAGCGACGGGCAAAGTCTCCAGTATTTTGGGAATACCAGAGATGCCCAGCTTTGCAAGCTTGGCCAAAGCTTGTTGCGCTTTGGGCTGCTGCATATCGCCAACGGCGCGGATTTCTTCAATCAGGCGTTCGGCTTTTAAGTCATCAAGAAACTTCATCGACTCGTCTCGATATCCATGGATCAGTTATCAGTGAGTTGGTATGCATCAGGAAGGCATTTCATGCAGGTAAGTCTACTGCCTTCACCAGATATCCGTCCAATTATGCCATTGTAAATCGACAGATAAGCGGAATTGTTAAACGTTATTTGTGGAATAAATGAGACGTTAGGTCTGTAAGTAACGAAAACATAAGTCAAACGCTGCAATCCGTTACAATGCGCGCCCTTAGAAACAATGGGTCTTTGAATCATCCAATGAATGATTTAACGCAATCGATTCTGCAATCTACCAACGAATTCGTCGAGCCAAACTCGGGTATTGATCTTGGCAGCAGCGGTGCAAAGATCAATGTTGAAGTCGACGACGGCGCAGTAGTTTTGAATGTATTGCTGGCCTATCCTTTGCAAGAAGCCATCAAAGAACTGCGGCGTGAACTGAGCGAGCGTGTCAAAGCGCTTCCTGGCGTTGAATCAATTCAGGTCAAGGTCGATCAGCAAATTGAATCGACGGCATCGCGCCAGAATCTTAAACCCATTCAAGGAATCAAGAATATTTTGGTGGTTGCATCAGGTAAAGGCGGCGTGGGTAAATCTACAACGGCTGCTAACCTTGCATTGGCTCTGGCTCGGGACGGTGCTCGTATTGGATTGTTGGATGCGGATATTTACGGACCCAGTCAAGTGCGAATGATGGGATTGACGGGACAACATCCCAGCAGTAGGGATGGCAAAACCTTTGAGCCGCTCTCTGCATTCGATATTAAAGTGATGTCAATTGGATTATTGATTGATGAAGAACAACCTATGGTATGGCGTGGCCCGATGGTTACTCAGGCACTGACTCAGCTGCTGAATGATTGCCATTGGGGTGAGCTAGATTACTTGGTCGTGGATATGCCGCCCGGAACAGGCGATATTCAGTTAACCCTATCGCAACGAGTTCCCATCAGCGGCGCAGTCATTGTCACCACGCCACAGGACATTGCATTACTGGATGCTCGTAAAGGATTAAAGATGTTTGAGAAGGTCGGTGTGCCGGTGTTGGGCATAGTTGAGAACATGAGCACTCATATCTGTTCTCGCTGTGGCCATGAAGAACACGTGTTTGGTGCTGGTGGTGGAGCGCGCATGGCCAAACAATATCATGTTGATTTGTTGGCCGAGTTGCCATTGGATATTCGCATTCGCGAAGATGCCGATCAGGGCGAACCGACCGTGGTTGCGGATCCATCAGGTAACTTGGCGCAGGCGTATTTATCGTTGGCGCGTCGAACTTCTGCGCGCCTGGCACGCTTTGCTGCAC
>JAICKZ010000170.1 GCA_025927665.1 Steroidobacteraceae bacterium
CTGCTGGAGCAAAGACCAGCCCCGGATTCACATCACTGGGTAAGTGTTTGCAACAAGCCCGCATCCAGGCTGGTTTTTCTGTGCAACAGATTGCCATCGACATGCATTTGGATGCGCGACTGATTGAGTATATAGAACAAGATCGTTTCAGCGAATTAGGCGCACCGGTTTTTATAAAAGGTCATTTGCGGCGCTACGCACGATTAGTCAATGTCGATGAGACTTTGTTACATGGTTTGTACGAATCCTTGCGTGATATTCCGGTCGCAGTTGATCCAATACCTTCGAGCGTGAATAACGTATCTACTCCACATAAGCTTTTACCGGATTGGGTGTTATGGACTGCAGTTGGTTTATTTGCTGTGGCTTCCATTGCCACCATGGTCAATAAGCTGGTCGTGAATACCAATAAGCAAACTGTTGCAACCAACATGAGTAAGACGAGCATCCAATCAACTGCAAACAAGAAAATCACACCATCTGCTGCAACTGCTGTGCTGTCAACACAGACGACGGCATCCACCGAACCTGAATCAAAGTCGTCAACAATTCTCAACTCCATTGCGCCCGTTGCCAGCGTCAATGCGCATGAACTGTCTGATACACCAAACAATGCTCGGAATGCAGATCCACGCCAGGTGACGTTAACTTTAAAATTTTCCGGTGATTCATGGGTAGAAGTTTATGACGCCAATAAACACGCCGTGTTATTTGATATGGGCCACAATAGCAGTACGCGCCAAGTGACTGGAATTGCACCTTTAAATGTCTTGATTGGTGCTGTTCCACAGGTGACATTGCAGATAAATGGCCACGATGTCGCGATTCCTGCGAAACGGATTGTCTCCAGCGTGGCGCGGTTTGCAGTGGATGTAAATGGAACAATCAATTAATTGAATATGGCTAATCTACTATGTTGATATTGGAGCGAATGGTTGAGTACTGATTCCAAGCTGCAAGCGATTCGCGGCATGAACGACATATTGCCAGGCGAGATCGCTTACTGGCAGTACCTTGAGAACACCGCAAGAATTCTATTTACGGAATATGGATATCAAGAAATTCGCGTGCCCATTGTCGAGCACACTGGCTTGTTCAAACGGTCCATAGGCGAGTTGACTGACATCGTCGAAAAGGAAATGTATACCTTCGAGGATCGCAGTGGTGACTTATTGACTCTGCGTCCTGAAATCACGGCGGGTTTGGTACGTGCGATGATTTCCAATGGAATGCTGCACAATCAACGCCACAAAGTATGGAGTGCGGGACCTGTATTTCGTCATGAACGGCCCCAAAAAGGTCGTTATCGACAATTCCATCAACTCGATATCGAAGCATTCGGTTATGCAGGACCGGACCTTGATGCAGAATTGATTTTGATGACTGCAAGATTATGGCAGCGACTGGGACTTAAGCGTTTATCGTTAAATATTAATTCTCTTGGCACCCCTCAATCGCGGCATGCTTATCGCGAAATCTTGCGTCAATATTTTATTCAGCATCACGATCAGCTGGATGAAGATAGCTTGCGTCGTCTCGAAGGCAATCCATTAAGAATTCTCGATACCAAGAATCCTGCAATGCAGGAGTTGGTTGCCAATGCACCGGTGCTGAAAGATTATCTGGATACTGAGTCTGCTGCACACTTCAAAACACTGCAATACCATCTCGATGCTGTTGGTATTCCTTCTGTAGTGAACCCTCGATTGGTACGGGGTCTTGATTACTACAGTCGTACTGTATTTGAATGGATTACCACCGAACTCGGTGCTCAAGGTGCAGTGTGTGCGGGTGGACGCTATAACGGCTTAGTCGAGCAATTAGGTGGTGAATCTACACCGGCGATGGGTTGGGCATTGGGAGAGGAACGCATTATTGCCTTAATGCAAGCACAGGACATTCAAGTGGCGGCTGCAAAGCCAGCGGTTTACGTGGTATTGGTGGGTGATCGTGCTGAAGCGGCGGGATTTGCTTTAACAGAGCGATTGCGCGACGCGATGCCAGGGCTATCAATTGAAACCAATTGTGATGGTGGCAGCTTTAAATCGCAATTGAAGCGTGCTGATAAGAGCGGCGCACGTTATGCCATTGTCATTGGTGATAGTGAAGTCGATCAGCGAATCGTCGGCTTGAAAAATTTGCGAGCGGAAGAACCACAATCGCAGCTTAGCTGGGACGAACTGGCTGCAGCATTGCAATATCGGTTCAATTAATTTGCGTTTGTAATCAACCTAGGCGGGTATAGAAATTGTTCAGCATAGGTTATGCTGGTGGTTTCCACGTGGCGGGTTGGATGATGCATCCCCCATTGATTTAATAGTTTCAAGGTGAGTTTGTCATGGCTGCTGAAGATTATCTGACAGAAGAAGAACAGGCTGAAGAGCTTAAGAAGTGGTTTAGAGACAACTGGGTATGGATGGTTGTCGGCGTTGCGATTGCATTACTGCTGTTAATTGGCTGGCAACGTTACCAAGCTTACAAGACGGATCGTGCGGCAAATGCCGCTCAATTGTTAGAGCAATTATCAACCGCACAAGCCACGGATGAAGGCAAGGCTAATTTCTTATTGAAACAATTAAATGATGATTACTCATCCACACCTTACGCGGATCAGGCTCATTTGCTCACTGCACAGCATGCAGTACAAACTGGGAACTTTGATCGAGCAGCGGGCGAATTGCGAATCGTGATGACATCGGCACACGATAAACAGCTGCGCAATGTTGCCCGCGTGCGTCTGGCGCGCGTATTAATGCAGCAACAAAAAGTGGATGAAGCATTGTCATTGCTGGATGTAACCAAGGCGGGCGCTTTTGCCTCGCAGATGCATGAAGTACGTGGTGACGCATTACTTAGCAAGGGAGACCGAACCGGTGCTCGAGCGGAATATGAAGCGGCTCTAGAAGGCTATAAGGCAGAAAACAATGTTGACACCAGCTTGTTACAGCTGAAAGCTGACGAGTTGAATAACGATGCGCCAGCTGCGCAACCGCCTGCCGCAAAATAAGTTCTTAACGGATTCGCCATGATCTCACGCAAATATTTTATTGCTCTATTGCTGGTAGCTGCCAGTTTTATCAGCGCCTGCGATAACAGTAAGGATATTGATCCGCCAGCCAAGCTGGTGGATATCAAACCGACATTAAAAGTCAAAAAACTATGGACTGAAAATTTGACTTCACGTAAAGCAAAACAATTGTTATTGGCACTGCAACCCACAGTCGATAACGGTGTCGTGTATGCCGCATCGCATGGCGGCAAGGTAAAAGCATTGAATGCAGAGTCGGGCAAAGAATTGTGGAGTACTAAAACCAAGCTGCCGTTATCGGCAGGACCAAGTATGGCTGAAGGTGTGGTGGTTGTCGGCAGCAGTGATGGCATTTTGATTGTGCTAGATGCCAATTCAGGTCGCGAAAAGTGGCGTCAAAGCATGTCGGGCGAAATACTTTCGAAGCCATTGGTCGCGCAAGGATTGATCGTAGTACGCACGGTGAATAATCGATTGCAAGCATTGAACATTAGCGATGCCAAAACACGTTGGACGATCGAAGAAGCTGTGCCTAAGCTCACATTGCGAGGTACTGCAACACCCATACTGGCGGAGAATGCTGTGATCACAGGATTCGATGATGGCAAAGTGGTGGCTGTTGATTTGCAATCCGGTGATACGTTATGGAGTGTGGTGGTGGATATACCAGTGGGTCGCACTGAATTGGAAAAATTGTCCGACGTGGACGGTGCTGCAGTGGCATCGGGACGAGATGTATTTGTAGTGGGCTATCACGGTCGTGTCGCTATGCTCGAACAAAGCAGCGGTCAAATCTGGTGGGCGCAAGATGCATCCAGTTATCGTGGCTTGGCTATTGATGACACATCTTTATACGTAAGCACTGCGGATGGCACCGTTATTTCGATTCGTCGTGTAAATGGCGCGCAACAATGGGAACAGAAAGCATTGCATCAACGTGGTTTGACCGCGCCTGCCGTCAATGGTGACGTGTTAGTAGTGGGTGATCACGATGGTTACTTGCACTGGCTGAGCACCAAAGATGGTTCATTGTTGGCGCGCGCCAATACCGGAGAACGTATTAGCAATGCACCAGTGATTGCCGATGGCAAAGTGTTTGTGCAAACTGATGCGGGCAAATTGTTGGTGTACCAAACGCGGCCGATTAGTTAATTTCATTTCAATATCAAACACAACTCCGTTCTGTCTGCGGAGTCTTTAGCTTATTACTCTACCTAAATCATGCTACCCGTGATCGCACTTGTCGGTCGACCCAATGTGGGTAAGTCCACCTTGTTCAATATCCTTACGGGTACACGTGACGCATTGGTTGCGGACTTGCCTGGGCTGACGCGCGATCGTAAGTATGGTTATACCAAGGCTGACTTTGCTCCTTGCATTATAGTTGATACCGGCGGATTAACGCCTGGCGCAGATGGTGTTGAGAAACTCATGGCGGAACAAAGCTTGCGCGCCATGGAAGAGGCCGATCGTGTGTTATTCGTGGTTGATACACGAGAGGGATGTACATCTGTTGATCACTTTGTCGCGCAACTCATTCGGCGCAGTGGCAAACCTTGTATCGTTGTCGCTAATAAATCCGAAGGTAAAGAAAGCTTTGATGCCAACTCAGATTTTCACCAACTTGGATTGGGTGAACCAATGGCAATTTCTGCTACTCATGGTTCAGGCTTACAAAGTTTAATGGAACAAACGCTAGAAGGCTTCGTTACCAATGTGAATGAATTACCCGATGATCGTGATCGCATCCGTGTGGCCGTCATCGGCAGGCCTAATGTGGGCAAATCAACTTTGATCAATCGTTTATTGGGTGAGGAACGTTTGGTTGCATTTGATCAGCCCGGTACTACACGTGATTCGGTTGATGTGCCGTTTGAACGCGATGAGCAAAAATTTACCTTGATCGACACGGCGGGTGTACGTCGTCGCGCACGAGTCGAAGAAGCGATTGAGAAGTTTAGCATCATTAAAGCTTTACAAGCAGTGGACTCTGCGAATGTTGTCATTGGTGTGGTCGATGCACATGATACGGTTGCCGAGCAAGATGCAGCCTTATTTGGCATGGCCGCAGAACGGGGTCGCGCGATGATTATCGCAGTGAATAAGTGGGACAACATTCCGATGGATCAGCGTGATGAGATTCGTTCGGGTATTGATGCACGCTTCCCCTTTCTCGACTTCGCCTACTTGCATTTCATTTCCGCACGTCATGGCACGGGAGTGGGTGATTTGATGGGTTCAGTTGTGGCAGCCTACCAAGCCTCGATTCGTGAACTACCGACGCCAGAATTAACGCGGATACTTGAAGTGGCAATTGAACAGCATCAACCGCCACTGGTGCGTGGTCGACGCATTAAATTACGTTATGCACATCAGGGTGGCCGCAATCCACCTGTGATTGTGATTCATGGTAACCAAACGGATTATCTGCCCGAGACTTATAAACGCTATCTGGTGCATACTTATCGTGATGCTTTTAATCTCAAGGGCACACCCATTCGTATCCAATTGCGATCTGATGAAAACCCCTTTGCCGGGAAACGCAATCCCTTAACGCCACGTCAGCAACGCAAGCGCAAGCGCTTGATACAAAGAGTTAAGAAAAGTAAATAAGTTGATAGTTACTGGAAACTGTCGTTCCTTTCAAAAAAAAGCGAGCAATAGTTTTAAGGTTAATCAACGCCTGGTAATCAACACATAGTAAGCTGGAATACTATAAAGTTCGTCGCTTAACTACACTACGATCAACGTTAATAGCACAGGCATACCATGGCTGCGGCGCGTCAATATCTCAAGCTGGACCATCCATTTCCTATGCGACGTGGTGGTGTGTTGCAACAAGTACAACTTGCTTATGAAACTTGGGGTGCATTAAGTCCAACACGCGATAATGCAGTTTTAATTTTTACAGGTTTGTCCCCGTCTGCACATGCGGCCTCTTCAGCGCAAGATTGTTCACCGGGATGGTGGGAAGACATGGTCGGGCCGGGCAGAGCGATAGATACCAATCGCTTTTTTGTGGTTTGTATCAATTCGTTGGGCAGTGTGTTTGGTTCAACTTCACCTGCATCTATCAATCCACAAACGGGAGAGCCTTATCGTCTCAGCTTTCCTATTCTGACCGTGGAAGATATCGCACGTGGTGGTTACGAAGTTATTCGAAGCTTGAAGATTAATCAGTTACACACGGTGATTGGACCGTCACTGGGTGGTATGACCGTGCTGGCCTTTGCTGCATTGTTTCCTGATGCGACACGCAATTTAATAAGTATTTCTGGCGCGGCACGTTCGACGCCGTTCACGATTGCGCTGCGTTCGTTACAGCGCGAAATGATTCGTAAAGATCCCGCTTGGCAAGAAGGCAAGTATTCAGCCAATGCGATTCCTGTCGAAGGCATGCGTTTGGCACGTAAGCTGGGAATGATTACTTATCGTTCTGCAAAAGAATGGTTGCAACGTTTTGGTCGTGAACGTGCATCGGTTGAACACAAACCTGACGATCCCTTTGGAATCGATTTTGAAATTGAAGCTTATCTCGAAAATCATGCCGCAAAGTTTGTTGGCCAGTTTGATCCCAACGCTTACTTGTATTTATCACGCGCCATGGACTTATTCGATTTGGCCGATCATGGTGAAGGCTCTTTGAGCGAAGCATTGCGGCGATTCAAAATTAAAAATGCATTGATCATCGGTGTCGAAACGGATTTGCTGTTTCCAATTGAACAACAGAAAGAATTATTTGATGGTCTAACAAGTGCCGATCGCAATGTAAAATTGGCGCGCCTCAATTCATTGCAAGGTCATGACTCATTCCTGGTGGACATGGATCAGTTCCGACCAGTGATTGGAGATTTTTTACGCGAGTTGGCGTGAATTGGCACTCACAAGCACATTGATGTTGGTTCACTGCAGAACGCTTTGCAATTATGTGTGTGCCTCATAACTTCGCCTGACGCTGTGCTAAGCGGTTAATTTGAGCTTAAGTATTTCGTATGGAGTCTTTCCTTTCAAGGCTGTATGAGGTCTATGATAATTATAAAACGCTTCC
>JAICKZ010000148.1 GCA_025927665.1 Steroidobacteraceae bacterium
ACCTAAAATAGAGTGTCACATGTGGTCGCAAACTCATTGCAACAAAATCATTTGAGCCGTGTTCTCTTGATAGCTTTGTTCGAAGATGTCACTCTGGCTTATTTATAACACTTGTTTACGCTAGATAGAGGTAATGCAAATGATTCAGAAATATTTGCTGGCGCTTGGATTGGTTTTAATAACTACTGTCAATGTCGCCGCAAGCATCACCCGTAACCGCATTGAAAATTTTCAAGTAGAGCCTGACTCTTCAGTTGAAGTTAAAATAAATGGCGGTGCAATCAACGTTAAAGTGGGTCCTCCGGGACAGGTTCATGTCGAATTGATTCAGGTTGTTAATACCCATTCCGAAAAAGAAGCCGATGAACGAATAGCGCAGGTGCAACCCATTATCGAACAAAAAGAACATCGCGTTCGTGTTGTGGTTAAGTCCGACGGAAGTCATCTTAGCTTCCCATGGCTGCATACAGATCATAGTGTGCATTACACCGTGAATTTGATTGTTCCTGCCAAATCCAACCTTGATTTGGATACCGGTGGTGGTGCAATCGTTGTCGCAGATGAAATGCAAGGTGAATTGCGTGCCCATACCTCGGGTGGTTCCATTACTGTGGCGGGATCATTGAAAAAAATTGATCTGGATACCTCAGGTGGAAGTATTTCCGTCGATCGAGTGACTCAACAAGTTCATGTTAATACATCAGGAGGTTCAATTCATATTGGTTATGTCGGACCCGATGTGGTGAAGGTTGATGCTGATACTTCTGGCGGTAGCATTAGCATTGGCCTGGATCCTGCTGGCAACTATGATGTTAACGCCGATACCAGTGGCGGCAGTGTAAGTATTAGAGAACTTCGTTTGGAAAGTTATACAACGAATCACAGTCATGCTGAAGGCAAAGTCAATCGCGGTGGCGCTAAAGTGCGTGCTTACACCTCTGGAGGCAATATCGACGTCCACGCAGCGCAACGATAAGGTATTTTAGTTTGCCACACGCTGTACGTAGCTCGCCGTACCGGTACGCGGATCAGTCCAACTGATGGTAATTATATATTGCGGTGGCGCAGTGTTGCTATCAAGCGTAATGCGGGCGCTGCCATTGGGTAATTTTCTAGCGACATCTTCTTGCCAGCAAGCGATTTCATTTTCGCTGTCGTGCAGTGATTGCGAGTTATTGCAAGTATGACCCAGCCCGGTTTCAAAGTTTACTGATCGATCATGTTCTCGGTGAATCAATACGGCAATGTTATCGCTTAATTTAGCAGCGACTGCATGCAAACGCCCGCCGCGTAAACTGTGTTCCTGTTGTGCATAGATTGCAGCAACACCGATGCCACAGCTAGCCAGCAGTAGCAAACCAATGATGACCTCAATCAGCGTTAACCCGCGCATTTTTTTGGCAGGCATGCATATGATTGACGATGTAATGAGAGTGTTATGTTTCACGGCATCAATTGGTACATTGCAATGGTTTATTACTGGCATCGCGACTTGATTGTCGTGGTCTACCAGTATGGCTGATAATAATAGCTTGCGCACTTTTGCCGTCGATGTCACAGAATACAATAGTTCCATTGACCGCGCCCTGAGTCGTAGGACGAAATGAAAATGTCGGCCGATTAGAAGTGATATGTCCGGTCTGCCAAGCGGAATAGACCTGCAACAATGGCTCTTGCGAGTCGCGTTGAGCGGGTTCGTCGTGATCAAGATTATCAAAAACAATCCATCCCGCTGACCAGTCGCTCAAGTTATTGTCGCACGTTATTCCATTCTTACTTTTGCAGATGGCAATGACAGCATTACGCTTGAGCGACTCACTTCGCGCGAGAAAAATTGCGTGCCAAAAATTGTTCATTGCAGTACGTCGCGCGGTATTTTGTTGAATGGTAGCGAAACTCGGTATGGCTACTGCGGCGAGTATGGCTAGAACAGCCATCGTAATCATCATTTCAATCAGTGTGAAGCCATTGTTATTGACGGTCGATCCATGACGGTTTTTCATTCTGCATTCCCTGCATAGTTTTAATGTGAGAATAGTTTAGACAGGCCCTGGTTGGGCTTGAGGCTTTATTTGTGTGGTTTTTCGCCAGAAACTCATAACATTTCTACGTCCATGTCTTCCCTCCGTGGCAAATCCGCATACAATCTGCACAGGCATCGGAAAGGTTTCAATTAGGTGCGGTTATGAACTCTGTATCGATACACAATGCACATCCGGCAAATGACGTCACGGCAACGCTTGCTGAGCACAACATCTCGCCTACATCACAACGTTTGCAAATAGCGAATGTGTTGTTGAACGAGCCGATGCATCTGTCTGCCGATCAATTGTTGGAGAAACTGCGTCATGCAGGTGAAAAAGTTTCCAAAGCAACGGTGTACAACACACTCAAGTTATTTGTTGAGCGTGGTTTGATTCGCCAGATCAATCTTGACCCCGAACGTACTGTGTACGACTCGCGTCGTGCAACGCATCATCATTTTCATGAAGTGGACACAGGAACGCTTTGGGATATCGATCCCGATGATGTGGCCTTCAGTCGTTTACCACAGCTACCCGATGGAATGGAGATCGCCGGCGTTGAAGTCATTATTCGCGTGGCGCGAAAGGTTCAATGATCTTTTTCAAAACCAGCTGTAGTTAAAACTGATACTCACACGTTCAGTGGCGACCGGATTCGGCGCGACTTCATGTCGCAACCAACTTTCAAACAACACTATTTTTCCGGCTTCAGCGACTACGTGATACCAGGGTTTGTTCTCCGCATCGCAATCAGCTTTGCGTGGTGGTGCTGCCATAAAGCGATCCAGTCGTGGATCTTCGAGCTTGATCGTTGAACATCCTTTGGGTGTTTGCACGTAGTAAGTGCCACTGATGGTAGACAATGGATGGAGATGCAATCCATGTACAACACCTTGCGGCATGATGTTTACCCAGCAATCGGTCATGGAGAGTTGTCGATTCGCCAAATCCAGTTGTAGTGATTTTACATACGACGATACATGACGATTCAATTTACGTTCTAACAATGCGAACGTCGGCGACAAGGTATGCATGCGACACGCACTGTTATAAGAGGTAAAGCCGCCAGGATAGTTTTTGCGCGACCAGCGTTGACCTGCCGTGTCATCGATTTGCAGTTGTTTGCATTCACGCAATAACTGACGATTGAACTGAGGCCAGCCATTGCCGGACAGACGGGCGGTATAAATAAGTGTCGGGAACAAAGCAAGTGTAGTCATACGCAAAGGATATCAGGCTTCTCCCGGCGCTCGCGAATCCGTATACTACGCACCTCGCGGATTTTCAATCTTCGCTATGTGCCGATTTAGCTCAGTTGGTAGAGCATCTCATTCGTAATGAGGGGGTCGGGGGTTCGAATCCCTCAATCGGCACCATTGAATCAATAACTAATACTGCGTAATAATTTACGGAAACATGTTGAGTGACCAATGAGTGACCAGATTAGCTTCTATAAAAGCCTCATTTGGTACCTCTTCCTTTAGCGAAATATCCGAAATCACTGCTAGAAAAAAATTTTGCTATTTCAAAAAAATAAATAACTGAAGCAAGCAAGATTGCGTGCTGTAGTTTCATGTAAAAAGGATTTAATGAGGTCAAACCATTTGTTTGGCAAATTAGCGGAAGTCTCTTGATCCGGCTTCAAGTTTGCCTAATCAATGACTGCAGTCGGGCGCTTGTTGTATTACCACGCGGATAATAGTGTTCGCATTCTGTAATTTTCCATGTACTACGATCAGAGGTGAATGAATAACCTGTGCCTATTGCAAACAAAGTTGCATGCTGGCATGTTTACCGTCATGTGCCCTCACTAATATTTCTGCTTATTCTTCTAAGCCGGTTCTGCTTTATCACATTAAATGGATGATGCAATATGGTTCGTTTAATCAAAATGAACAATAGAGTGATAAGCCGCCACAGCTGGACATGATTGGACAATCATTATGCTCAATTAAGAGGATGTGAATAGTTAGCTCCTGCCAACAATACTTTCGCGTGAGGAGATATACAGGATGTAGGACTAATATGAGTGATCATTTTGAATTCCGTGAAATGGCATAGCCGGCACGGTAATCATGTTTACGACTGCGTCACGCCACTTGTTAAATCAACGAAATCCAGTACCTTGTATAGTTCATTCAAGTGTTTATGTTTTACGCGGAATTGACTTCGTCGCTTCAGCAAAGGTTTGGGTTGAGACGCGTTTTCGAGTTTTATACCCGGGTCATAGTAAATATAGCCATTGAGCATTGCAGAAAGGAACATTTCGAAATTAGTATCTGTTCCTAATTCCACATTACTTCCATAACAATATTCACTTCCTCCAGTTTTTCCTGTTCTTATCATGCAAGGAATGTAGACAGCCTGAGAATGCTTTCGTTTCCAATGGTCCATCAGTTTCTCGAATCCCCAGCTTGCCGCAACGGTATCGACCTGATCGACAAGTGTTATTGCACCGGCTGCTTTCGTTATCTTGTG
This sequence comes from Steroidobacteraceae bacterium, assembly GCA_025927665.1. Lineage (GTDB taxonomy): Bacteria > Pseudomonadota > Gammaproteobacteria > Steroidobacterales > Steroidobacteraceae > CAILZL01. The sequence goes on from JAICKZ010000148.1 coordinate 4,503, forward strand.
CTCTTTGACATTAAAACCATCTACTCTCAATGTCAGCTTGGTTGCAGTGCATAGCTTGTTGGCGATGTGTATGCCGCCGATGTTCCATCGATCAGGTATTCCCGATTTATCAGGATAGCCAAATCGACGTACAAAAGCAGCTGCACCCTGCACGGTGTATGTTCCTCCGTTGGGCTCAGGAGTCATTAATGTGGTTGGCTTTGCATTCTTTCGCGGAAAGGATGTCACACCAAATTGCTTTACTTCCCAACCAAGATAGTCAGGCTCAGAGATGCCATTCGGGGAAATTTCCAGTAATGATTCAAGAGTATAACCCCCGCCATTTGGTGCCTTGTACGGCTGGGCTATCATGTTTGAGCCTAACTTCTGACCGCTGACCCAACCCATTTGATGAATCTCGAGAAGTTTTTCAAGCAAAGCTGACCTTGTATCGCGAACACCATATCGGTGTCTCACATCGATCTCGAAAAAAAGCTGTGTAATTCTGGTTAGCTGAGTATTTTCAAGTTCTTTAGATAGCGCGCTTTCAGGAGATGCGAGATAACCGTAGACAGTCTTATTTTCAGCCACACCAAGAAGCAACCAACGATTCTCGGCACGCCCTTGTTTATCTGGCGACATCCAGCGACTCAAATTTACCTTTGAACCACGAAGAAAACCCGAAAATCGGACCTCGGGGTACTGCGGATAAAATATGAGTTGCGCATCTGGTGCGGGGTACTTTTCGCCAGTCGTCGTAATCCATTCCAGTCTGATTGACGCCAGATATTTGATCTTTCGACTGGGATCTTTCGTTTTATTTGACGCGCTTTCAGAAGCGACCATTTTACCGGTGGGTATGAAAGGCAAGTCGGTTATCTGATGCCCAAAATAAGGTTGGTTTTTGGAATTGTCATTTGGCGACAATTTTTTAATAAATATCTTTGTGGCTCCCGCATCCATCATCAGATCTACAATTGCGGATAACCCAATCTCTTTTGATTCAGGTGTGTCGTACGTTCCCATTCTATCCTGCATGTGATATCACAGCCCCGCTTTTTTGTATTCTTATCTCTGATGCAATCTCGCTAATAAGTTTGCTTATTGCATCTTCTCTTTTGCCCCGTAATGCACACTCCCAAATCACAATAACATTCCAGCCATCATTCAATAAGTGTGCAATATTTTTTTGATCACGTTTCCGATTACCTATTATTTTTTGTGTCCAAAAATTTACATTCGATTTCGGCCATTTAAAGATATGGCATTCATGTCCATGCCAAAAGCATCCATGAGTAAAGATCACAGTTTTATATTTGTTCAAAACAATATCTGGTTTTCCAGCGAGCTTGCTTTGATGAATACGATAGCGGAAACCTTTGCGGTAAAGTGCTTTCCTGACAATAATCTCCGGCTTTGTGTTTTTCCCTTTTATTCCGGACATCATCCGACTTCTTACAGTTGACGAGACTACATCGCCCATTATGCAGCTTTACGCTTGCCAAGTCTTTTCGAATCGACTTTCAAACTCAGTTCTTGCTTCGCAGCGACGATATAGGGTTTCATTATCTGCGCCACAGCCGCAAAAACAGGAACCACTACGCTGTTTCCGAATTGCTTGTAGGCTTGTGTATCAGAAACAGGAATAACAAACTTTGCTTCACCTGTCTTATCAAATCCCATTAGCCTCGCACATTCGCGTGGCGTAAGCCTCCGTGGACGTTTTCGTGGTCCCTGATCAACAAGTATTTCAGAACCATCCTTGTAATAGCGTGCAGAAAGTGTGCGTGTAGCTCTGTCCTCGGCAGTAACTTTGCCGAACCCGAAACCATTGCCAGCTGCTTTGTGCTTATCCGCGTAGTCTTTCAGATACTTCCACAGTTTGGGTGTTAAAGTGTACTTCTGGTCTACGGAGGTCGCAGGTTCCAAAATATCTCCAACCTTGGGAGTTCTTTTCGGAAAATGTTTCTTCACGTCCATCAGAGTTAAGCCATGCGTGACCCCCAAGTCTTTTCTGAAAGCAACCAAAACAATGCGTTCCCTATTTTGAGGCACAAAATTCTTGCCGTTAATAATTTTGGGATCAGAGATGCTGTCATCATATTTTCGATCGATTACTTCATAGTCAAGTTCATCAAGCGTGTTCATGATGACCCTGAATGTCTTACCGCGATCATGATTCTTTAGGTTCTTCACATTTTCAAGCATGACGGCAACTGGTTTTTTTGCCTCAATAATTCGAGCTACGTCAAAAAACAGTGTGCCTTGGGTTTCATCTTCAAAGCCATGTGCACGCCCCAAAGAGTTCTTCTTGGATACTCCCGCAATGGAAAATGGCTGGCACGGAAACCCGGCAAGTAGCACATCATGATCAGGAATCGATTTACAGATATGCGCATACGCTTTTTCCTTGCTCATTCCTTTTGGTTGCGTGATCTCTGTGATATCTCCATGTACTTTGTGGTCGCAGTAGTAATTAGCCAGATAGGTCTTAACTGCATATTTGTTGTACTCACTAGTGAAGACGCATTTTCCACCGGCAGCTTCAAATCCTCTTCGGATGCCTCCAATTCCGGCAAATAGATCAATAAAAGTAAAGTCGTGATTGGTCTGCTCGGACGGGTCAGGTAGCATCGAGTACAGCTCGATCCGTTCTGCATAGGTCAGCCAGCTTTGATTGATCCTTTTATCTCCTTCCTTTAGCCAGCGATTGATGACCTCTCTCGGATGTCCAATTTTGTTCGCTACATCCTGCTGCGAATAGATACATGAAACCTTGAATAATAGTTCGAAATCAGAGAATGATTCCACGGACTGACTCCGGAACAGGCTTTTCTAATGAAGTAGTGAGGAACAGAAATGTGACTTAAAATCACATATTCATTCCAAATTGTCAAATTCCTGATATTCCTTTCTGCAAGGAAGGCAATTCAGTCGTCAGTAAAAACTATCGCTGATTTATCGCAAACTAGTTACCACCGAATAGTTGGTAACTTGATGCCAAATACGATATCCAAATGTTCAAATTTTTTAGTCTGGGAAATGTAGTGTTGGTACGTGATTGATGTGGCAACTCTATATTTGCAGGACTTCGTATTTCCTAAATTTTTCCTACTTCATCGTATGCTTGATCTGTTATTGTTTCCAGCGGCACTAAATGGATCCGGAAGCGACTGTTCGGTTTGCCAACAGGAATGGCACTTGACATTATTTCTCGGCCTATAGGTTTAATGGCCGTGTTGTCGAATTCACAGCGACGCGTGATTTCCTGCAGCTGCACTATACAGGAATTGAAACCTAAGTGTTCACGGTATCGTCATCGCGTCATTAGTATAGAAGATTTGTTCGGACACGATTGATGGCAATCGACATTGGCGATGCATACTGCCGTCAATCAATAATGCGTCCAACTCATGCTGGATGATTGTATTCAAGAGAATCCGAATGGCCACAACTTTTGCTACTTCTGATGAAGGAATAAATACATCATGGCCAACTACCTA
>JAICKZ010000254.1 GCA_025927665.1 Steroidobacteraceae bacterium
GCCGCTCAACATCGCGCTTGCTCATGAGATGATTAAGCGCACTCGCGTTCATTTGTTATTGCAAGCGCATCGCGGACAGCCAGCAGCAAATATGGATGAAATTGCCGCAGTGCTTATTCATCTGGCACAGCTTGCGATGGATTGTCCTGACATTGTAGAGATGGAAATTAATCCGTTACTGGTTGACGCACACGGCGTGCTTACGATAGATGCGCGGGTTCGAATTGCCTTGCGGCCAAGTTGAACCCGCGTTATTGCCACATAAATAAATATCTGCTTACTTGGCCTTGGGGCTAGTAGGATTTACGTCGCCATCTGGTTTCATACGACGATGATGCATCATGCCACATGCATGTTCGCCAAGCTCCTCGCATGCAGTCATCATTTCGTGATGGCACTCGGAAATACTGCGATCAGAACGCAGACACGCTGCCATTTTTTCATGTGCCTGCGCCATCTTTTCACGTGTCTCCTTGGAGGGTTGTGCCTGTGATGCGGATGCATTAGGCGACATGTCGGCGGCCCATACTTGGGTCCCGGCAATCAACATTGCCACAACTGCGACCAGTCCCAATCGATGATCTAAAAACTTGGTATTCATATCCACCTCACATTAGTAATGATTGAAAACATCCAAACCTCACAGCATAGATGACCGCCTTATCTCCGATATCGTACTCCACTCTTCACTACGGCGTGATGGCTACTTTTAGTACACCATCGCGTTGATGTGAAAATAAATCATAGGCCGCTTCAATCTGATCGAGCTTGAAGCGATGCGTGACCAGTGACTTGAGATCTGCGCGCTGCGATGCAATGACATTCATCAAGCGACGCATGCGTTCTTTGCCACCTGGACACAGTGTTGTCACAATCGTGTGATCACCAAGACCTGCGCCGAATGCACCCAATGGTATGCTGAGATCTTTGGAATATACGCCAAGACTGGACAAGGTTCCGCCGGGTCGCAACACACGCAGACTGGCTTCAAATGTTTGCTGCGTCCCCAACGCTTCGATGGCGACATCGACGCCGCGACCTTGAGTGAGGTGCATGATTTCTTTCACCGCATCCACTTTATTAAAATCTATAAGATGATCCGCACCGAGTCGTCGCGCGACTTCCATACGTGCTGGCACCGACTCCACTCCGATAATAGTTGTTGCACCCATCAACTTGGCACCCAGTGTCGCACACAATCCAATTGGGCCTTGCGCGAACACGGCTACGGTGTCACCGATGCGAATGCGTCCACTTTGTGCGCCACCGAAACCTGTGGACATGATGTCTGGACACATCAATACTTCTTCATCGGTAAGTCCATCAGGTACTACTGCAAGATTAGCCATAGCATCGGGTACCAACACATACTCTGCCTGACAACCATCAATGGTATTACCAAATTTCCAACCACCAATGGCTTTCCATCCATAAGCTGTCTCTGCACCATCTTGACTTAAACATCCGGACAAACATGCATTGCTATAACCACTGGGAGTAATTGCACCAGCGATAACGCGCTGACCTTCGCGATAACCTTTTACTGCCGAACCGAGCTTCTCAATTACACCAACCGGTTCATGGCCGATAATCAATCCAGGACGCACAGGATATTCACCTTTCATGATATGAACATCGGTTCCACAAATCGTAGTGGTCGTCACACGCATTAATGCATCAAGAGGACCGATCTCAGGGATTGGTCGTTCCTGCAATGCAATTTTTCCCGGTGCAACGAACACGGTTGCTTTCATTGATTTAGCCATGTCTCACTCCAGTAATTAAACTAGCAATATTATTTGAATAATGCCTGCCCATCATTGCAATCCACACTCGGATATACCGGCATGTCGTCCGTACTTTTCACTGAAGCAAGTCAGAGCATAATTTCACGACTGACTTTATATCGATAGAAGTGCTGCGCTTGCAACTATCTCTTGTTAGGTGCAGCGACAATACGACAGCATTTAAATTCGTAGCAAAATGTAGTTACGTAAAAGCTGAGGCATGCTACGTAATACTTCATCTTCTCAATGACGACCTAGTGCGGTAAAAAAATATTGTTGGTTACATCGCCAACAAACCTTTAAAACATACATGACCGATATACATGAGGTACTCATCATGAAAACCGATACAAGACTTCGCGACGATATCATTGCCGAACTTGATTGGGATCCGCGCTTTGACGCGCGCGACATTGGTGTTGCAGTTAAAAATGGCATCGTGACTTTGACAGGTCACGTTAAGTCCTATGCAGAAAGAGTTGCAGTACAAGAGGCGACTCAATCTGTTAGTGGCGTGAAAGCAATTGCTAATGATCTGGAAGTTAAACTGTTGGGAGTACTCAACGTAGCGATTCAGAAATTGCCGAAACTGCACTATTTGCGCTGAAATACAATGTGTCAGTGCCTGGTACCATTAGCTTAGTAGTACGCGATGGTTGGGTAACACTCAACGGCGAAGTCAATATGTGGTACCAGAAAAGCGCAGCGGAGAGTTCTATTCGCTATTTGCTTGGTGTCAAAGGCATTACTAATAACATCACTATCAAGCCAACAGCCTCTGTAACAGATGTGAAACGCAAGATTGAAAGTGCGTTTCAACGACATGCTCATCTTGAAGCTGACGGCATTCGCATATCAGTTGCAGGTAACACTGTAACGCTGGAAGGCGAAGTTAATACGTGGCAGGAGCGACGCGAAGCCGAAGAGGCAGCATGGGCGGCACCTGGTATTGCCAAAGTCAATGACCACTTACAAGTACGTCTTTGATGTGAATTCAATTCGCGCTTCTTGCCAACATCATAGATGCGAAGCATTAAGCGCGATCTTCACTGCACATGGATTAAATCGAATTTGTTGAGGGAATCAACACTTGGTGTTATTCAATGATGACTTGAAAATTTACGATGGCGTTTTTTGACGCGTTCAGTACTGGTGCGCAGTTCGTAAATACTTCACAACCATCGGCAGCGACATCTCGACAGCCATATCGACAAGCGCTTGCCTCAACACATCAACACCGCATGCCAACACTGCATGTCATTAATTCATGGCTGTAATAGATAGATCATTATGCTCATGCTGCCAGATTTGCGCCACGCAATCGCAACATTCCATTTCGTTGTGCCACCTTTAACTGTTTGGTGACGACAGAGGGTGTCAACTTCACCCAATCTTTGGCAATACTTCCGATAACTTTCGATCGTATGTTGTGGGGCAGCTTTGCACGCAACTCACTGAGAAGCCGTGGTGCTGCAACTAATACGATGCCATCAAATTCATGTCGCGATATAGCGAGAGCGAGTGTCGCGCTGATAGTCGCCACAAATTGTTTGACAGCCTGTAATCGAAAGTTCGAATGCGTTGTAAGTGTCTGATGTACACCGCTGGTGCGGTTATACATCCGGCCAGGGCTCGAGCTGCCGAGATCATGTTCGTGCAAGCGTGCCTCGGGATTAATCAACACCAGACCAGGCATTAGTTGTTCACCAAACTTGGCCGTCGTGTAAAGACATGCACGACTTTGATCAACAATAAGTATTGCAATCATGATGATGCTCGTCCTTCACCTGCAAGACGCTGATTCACTTCCGCTTCCGCCGCTAACCAGTCATCCAATTCATGTCCTGGAGTAAAGCAACGAGTTTCCGCTCGACGGTACGCCGCTTCAGCTATCAAATGCTGACGATCAATTGCGACGTGAGGCACTACCTGCAAGGATGAATCGACAATTGATATAACCGGCGCATGAAGGTAAGTTCCACTACTCATCTTACGACGACCACTTGTTGCCGCGCTTGATGATCTCGTTAGACCTGTTTTTACATTAGACATAGTAAATTCCTCGATGTGTAAACTAATCAGATAGCCGAGTACCGCTCCCGGCTATCTGACACAGCCAATCACTGAACTTTGATAGATATTGGTTTGGACAAAGTAGTCTCGGTCTTAGGTAGGTGCACGCACAACACGCCATCCTTAGACTCGGCACGCACCGTTTTTTGATCAATGTTGTCAGGTAAAGCGAAACTACGTGAAAATGTTCCGTAGAAGCTTTCGATACGAATCTCGTTCTCGCTTGATTCTTTCTTCTCCTGCTTACGCTCGCCACTGATGGTAATGACGCCGTTTTCTAGCGCAATCTTGACGTCCTCTTTTTTTACTTCAGGCAATTCGGCCTTAATCAGATATTCCTTGTCCGTCTCAGTAATATTGGCAGTCGGCGTCCATTCGACGTCTTCATTGCGCGATAAATTACGAGTCAGCAAACGAGAATAGCGATTAAATAAATTATCCAGTTCTCGTATTGGTTCCCAGCGTGAAATATTCATATTAACCTCCGACGTAAAATTTCAGACAGCACGATAAACATAAGCGTCAACCATCCATGACACCATTAGTGACTTCATATTCTTCATAGGTAATTTTCGCTATCGCCAATCTGGCGCTTAATCATGTCATCCAGATTGATACTTA
>JAICKZ010000213.1 GCA_025927665.1 Steroidobacteraceae bacterium
GCTCGTCATGATACAAATGTGATGTTGTAGTTTGTACTTCACCCAATACAGTGACCTCTTGGCGCTGTTTAGGAACAATCAAGGCATCGCCATTGCGCAGAATAACATCGTCTTCACTGCCAGGAGGATTCTTAATTACACGATCAAGATCAATAACCAACCTTCCAACTGCTCTAGTTGTTTTAAGTTGAGTTAAAAGAGACTGCCCAATACTCAAGGCCTGTGAGGCTTGTCCACCTTGTGCAGAATTTAACTGCGAACCTTGTAATGCCAAAGACGTTAGATCGCTTTGCATTCGTGTCGCTAACAGATCGAGTTGCTGCTGCTCACGTTCACGCAGATCATCACGGGTAAAAACACTGCCTTCTGCAAAGGCCTGTTCAGTCAATCCACCCGCACGATTAATTAACATCTTCAATGTTTCACCACGCTGTATGGCGTACTTCCCTGGAAAACGCACCTCTCCTTGTAAGGTTACAGCATCCTGCGTTTCCCATTGCGGTAGCTCTTTAATGCTTAACAAGTCTGACGATTGCAATGCAATGTCCGCGTTGGCATCACCACGTGCGATAGCTGCCAAATCTACATTAATCAACTCAGTGGTACGCTTGCCATTATGTTCTTGATAACGAACGAGTTCGGCGCTGTTGGCATAAGCTGCATCTTGCAAGTTACCACCCGCACGCAAAAGATCACTGACTTTCATATTGGGTTCGAGCGGATAATCGCCAGGAACTTTAATGCGTCCACTAATAGTCACCACTTCCGTGGGACGCGCAATCCGCGATTGTAATCGTAATTCGTCCAATATAGGTTTAATTACATGCGAACGATCGGTCTCGAAATCAAATACAGTAATGCGATCACGCGGCATCAACACCACATCGGCACTGCTACCCGGATTAGCTAATGCCTTGGCAAGATCAGCTGATAATACTGCCACGGTGCGATCAGGTGGCAGTTCGCGGCGGATCAGCAAGTAGTGAATGTCAGCGTTGGGTTTCAGATCATCAACAGAAGTGATCACATCGCTTAAACGTAAGCCGTCTCGCCATGCCACTGCATGCGCTGCATATAAATGCCCTTCTATCGTGACGCCCGAATCCAATGTTGGCGGCATACGCGCAATATTCAACACGTCGCCATTGTGTATTGATAAGGAACGATCAGAGTCATCACTCAAACGTACATTGATTACATTGCGATGAGCACCATCAATGCGAGTCACGGAAACCTTATTGACATCTGCATCCGCCGTGAGACCACCCGCAAGGGCAATAATCTCTGCAGCGGATTGATTACCTTTAACCTCATAAATTGCAGGACGACGCACTTCACCTGCTACCGCGACGGTTGCTTCCACTGGCGGAATAAAAATAACATCACCAGGTAATAGCTTGGCGTCATTGCTGGTATCACCGTTTAATAACATGTCATACAAATCAAGCGTGCGTACAAGCGTGCCTTGACGCTTAAGCTGAATATTACGCAGCGACGCAATAGGCGTAACACCACCCGAGGCGAACAATGCAGCCGTTATGGTTGATAATCCACTCACTGTATACGAGCCCGGTAGATTTGCTTCGCCGAGGACGAATACACGAATCGAACGAGTTTCGCCCATTGTGACGCTGGCTTTGACACCAATCATTTGTCGCGACACTCGCGATTCCAATTCGGCTTGAACGGCAGTAAATGTTTGGCCGCCGACACTGATGGGTCCAAGTTCAGGAAAACTGATTCGTCCATCGCGGCCCACAATCAGTTTTACATTGCGATTTTGATTGCCATAAAGTTGAATATTGAATGTATCACCTGGGCCCACCACATAATCGGCAGGGACTGGCACATCAGTGACTGGTGCAAAAGTGGAAGGCGCATTATCAAATAAGTCATAACCAAAAGGTTTGAGCGCTGCAACGCCCGATTTATCCAATGGCAATAAGCTCAATGTGAGTTGTAATTGCAAGAATGCAGGTTCTGCAGAAACGCGGGCTGTAGCTTGCTCTACACTGAGTCCCGCGAGTGGCATGGATGCAAAACCCGGCAGTAACAACGAACCATCACGTGTCAACGTGTACGGATTTTTGCTGCGAATTAGCGTAATTAATTCATTCAGCTTTTTCTTTTCCATCTCGGAAAGCGGTTTATCTGGCTCTGGTGCGGGTGCGGGTACTGCAACGGTTTGAGAAACAACTTGTTGAGGAGGCTGTCCTTGTGTTGCTGGTACCACTGCATTTTTAGGGCGTGGAAAATCGATATTGATCAGTACCGTGTCTTCACCTTTTAATACTGATGGCAGCAAATTACCCTGATCATCTAATTGTGCATTCTTTTGGTTGTTAAATTGATTCTTAAGTTTTCTACGGCGAGCGCTATCAGCATTATCGTTTGTATTTGAATTATTGGGATTATTAGAGGAGTTAGTTGTGGAGGCACTGCCATTGCCTTGCCCCATGTTCTGCAATATGGTTTGTTGAGTGGCCGGGTCAAGATTGTTAAATATCTTTAACTGGTCAGCAGTCGGTGTTTGCGCCCATAGGCGAAAAGTGAACCCCAAGGCAATCATCCCTCCGAGCATGAGCGGCTGCCACCAACTGACTTTGGTTACAGCTTTACTTTTTTTCAACATGCTCAAGAATTCGCTCCCTTCAACTTCGATACGCAAAATCGAGGCGAATTCTAGGGCCAACAACGCGTTGTAGCAATCATTATTCGAGTTAAATTTAATCTACATACGAATTCAATATTGCCGGGCCAGCCATTGCCTATAACTGCCATCCATGACCGCTCTCCACCAGTTTTCATTAGCCAAGTACCATTGCACCGTATTGCGTAGGCCAGACTCAAGCGTCACTTGAGCACGATACCCAAGTTCGCTTTCAATCTTACTGCAATCAATTGCGTAGCGACGATCATGACCAGGTCGATCTTTCACATAGGTAAGTAAACTTGAGCTGGGTGGCCCATGAACTGCAGGTGCATCAGGAAAGCGTTGCTTCAAAGTGCTTTCGCTGGCAAATAACTCATCCACAACATGGCAGAGGGTTTTTACCAGATGAATATTCTCCGCTTCCGCACCGCCACCGATGTTGTACACCTCACCGGGGACACCTTTGTTGATCACCAACTCAATGCCACGACAATGATCACTGACATGTAACCAATCACGCACATTTTTTCCATCACCATAGATCGGCAACGGCTTACCTTGCAAAATATTCACAATGATTAACGGAATCAATTTTTCTGGAAAATGAAACGGCCCATAGTTGTTAGAGCAATTACTCGTAGTTACATTTAAATTGTAAGTATGGTGATAAGCGCGTACTAAATGATCGGAAGCTGCCTTGCTTGCAGAATAAGGTGAGTTGGGAGCATAAGGCGTGGTCTCGGTAAACGCAGGATCGGCGGCGCTTAATGAACCATACACTTCATCAGTTGAAACATGATGAAAGCGATGTCGCTCAACTAATTTTTCTTCTAACCAAACTTTGCGTGCGGCTTTAAGCAACGAATGCGTACCAATAATATTGGTTTGCACAAACGCATCCGGTCCATGAATGGAACGATCCACATGTGACTCCGCCGCAAAGTGTACAAGCGTATCGAGTCGTTCATCACGCAGCAATGATTCAACCAACGGCGTATCGGCAATATCACCCTGTACAAAACGCAATTCAGCACGTTGTCGTATCTGCTCAAGATTGCGGACATTGCCCGCGTAAGTCAGTGCATCCAATACCACAACGCGATCATCGGGATAATGCTGCAGCCAATGATGAACAAAATTGGCACCAATAAAACCGGCACCGCCGGTAATGAGCAATCTACGCACTTGCAAGCTCCTGCAAAACTTCACGCAATTTTTGTCGCCAATGCACCGGCGAGATTTTCAGATCCGAATAGGCACGTGACTTATCTAAAACACTGAATGCGGGTCGCTTCGCGGGCGTTGGGTATTCACTGGTTACTATGGGAACCACCGTAATATCACGCTTTAAAATGCCCGACACGGCCGCCTCTTCGGCAATGGCAACTGCGAAGTCGTACCAACTTGCTACACCGGCATCGCTCCAGTGATACATACCCGATAATTCAGAATGAGCAACACAACTCCATAACATAGCGGCGAGCGATTGAGTTGAAGTGGGCGTGCCAATTTGATCTGCTACTACTCGAACCATGCCGCGCTCATGCATAAGTCTCAGCATGGTGGTCAAAAAATTTTTACTATGGCTGTCGTACAACCATGATGTGCGTACAATGATCGCGCGTTCACGCAAAGTTTCGATAATGACACGTTCACCTTCATGCTTGGTACGACCATACACGCTTAATGGATTGCATATAGCATCCGCTGCATAAGAGCGTGATGCATTGCCATCAAATACAAAATCAGTGGAAACATGGATCATGCGAGCGGCGAGTGATTCGCTTACAGCCAGTGCAAGATTGCGTGCACCTTCAACATTGACAGCGTAAGCCATCTCGATATCACTTTCTGCTTTGTCAACGGCGGTGTAGGCTGCCGTATTCATCACAACGTCGGGTTTAAGTTCAGCGATGCATAATTGCACAGCGCTTGCATCGGTGATATCCAGTTGCGTACGCGTTAAAGCGGTAATCAACATATTGGCAGGGGCATTCTTGCAAAGCGCCTGGGCCAATTGACCACTCGCACCGGTGATCAATACTTTCACTGTGGTATTCAAGCGAAGACCTCTGCATGCTTGATGCCCGGTGCTTCAGCGTCACGAGCTGCCAGATTTGGCATCACACCCAAGGGCAAGGGCCATTGAATACCTACATCAGGATCATTCCAACGAATAGTACGTTCATGTTGTGGTGCGTAGATATCTGTAACCTTGTAAAGAAAATCCACGCTCTCACTCAGTGCTAAAAATCCATGAGCGAAACCCGGCGGCACCCATAACATGTGATGATTCTGATCATTCAATTCGACGCCCACCCATTGTCCAAAGCGAGGTGAACTACGACGTACATCAATCGCTACATCAAATACCGCGCCTTGAGTTACTCGCATCAATTTTCCCTGTGTATTCTGAATCTGATAATGCATGCCGCGTAAAGTCCATTGCACTGAACGACTGTGATTATCCTGAACAAAGTTAGCCGAGATACCTGCTGCTGCAAATTTATTGTGTTGCCAACTTTCCAGAAAAAACCCGCGTGCATCACCAAATACTTTTGGCTTGATCAATATTACTTCTGGCAACCGTGTAGGAACGAACTCCATTAAATGGCCTCTTTCAGCAACTCATGCAAGTATTCTCCGTAAGCAGTCTTATCAAGTATAACTGCCAGCTTCTGCAGTTGTTCTGCATTGATGTAACCCGCGCGATAGGCAATTTCTTCTGGGCAACAAACTTTCAATCCTTGACGATTTTCAATTGCTTCAATAAACATTGATGCTTGCAGTAATGATTCATGTGTGCCGGTATCAAGCCATGCGGTACCACGACCGAACAATTCAACTTTCAATTTGCCTCGCTCAAGATAAACTCGATTGACATCCGTAATTTCATATTCACCACGTGCCGATGGTTTGATACTAGTAGCGATATCGATTACATCGTTATCGTAAAAATATAAACCCGTCACCGCATAATTAGATTTTGGTTGTTTGGGCTTTTCTTCAATTCCTAGCGCATTACCCTGCGCATCAAAATGTACTACACCGTAACGCTCTGGATCTTTAACCCGATAAGCAAATACGGTTGCACCCAATCGAGATGCTGCTGCTTTTAATTGCTCTGGTAAGCCATGACCAAAGAAAATGTTATCACCTAACAC
>JAICKZ010000181.1 GCA_025927665.1 Steroidobacteraceae bacterium
ATATACTCCTGACACCTCACGATTCATATGCCGCGCCTGTTGCCATGACAAGCTATGCACAACCGCATCACCAAATGTTAGATAACGATCTGGCGTGATGTCGTATAAATTTTGCACTTGCAATTCAATATTCTTTATTTCAGAACCACGACGAACTTCCAATTGCACATTGTGATTAACACTGTCATCCAGGACTTGATTCAGCGGATCAAATGTTGTGATCAATTGCTTGTTGATGCGCAGTAAAATATCGCCAGGCTCCAGTTCACTTGCGGCACTTGATCCAGGCTGTACAGTACTCACCACCAACATGCCAGTTTGTGTGGGAAATTGTTGTCGTACATTGGCTTCGGTTGTTGCATCCAAACCCAACCGATCAAGCTCATCAAAAGGTGTGTAGCTAAATACAGTTTGCAACGTGCCGCGCGTAATAGGTTTGCCTTCTTGTATCAGTTGCAAGGCGCGCACCACACGAGTCAATGGCAAATAGAAACTGGTTGCTGCAGTCGAACTGCCGCCGGCGTTCAATGCCAGTACGCGACCATCAATATCAATCACCGGTGAACCGGACGATCCACCTGAAGTACCCGATGCTGCCTGATAATAAAACGTATTAAAGTCATTGTAGTTACCCGCTCCATACTCGGGTGCATCACGATCAAGACGTGCGAGCGTGCCAGCCAAAATTGAAAGCTGCTCGCCCGCATCATTACCAACTACGCGAATATCGCGACCCACCACAGCGCCTTGTGGATACAGTGGCAACTCGGCAGGATGAATAAAACGCAATTTCGATGGATCATAACGATATAAACCAAAGTCGTGGATCGGATCGCGATACACGGGATACAACGCTACTTCTTCACGGTTTTGGAAAACGGCCTGCGCAGTAACAGGGCCAGTTGTTACCACATGACGATTAGTAAGAATCAATCCGCGCTTTGCATCGACTACAAAGCCGGTGGCCTGACCTGACATGTTTTGCTCGGTATCAAACGACCGTGTTTGATCGATTTGAATAGTTACAATTCCGGAAGTAATACGTTCAATGGTGCGCGTCCAGTGCGCGTCATCGCGGGATTCATCAGAACCCGATGTATCCTTGGCCTGAGCGGCATAACACAACATGGTTATCAAGATCAGAAAAGCTAATCTGCGCATGAGAATCCTCAACAATAACATTAGATTCAATATTGCTTGAACATAAAGACAAAATCAGAATCATTGGCTCGCTCATGTTGAGCGTGTTTCGGTCATGCCGAGTATGCCGAATCATACATTCATTTACATGAAGAACCCTTCGTCCTTCGACAAGCTCAGGATGAACGGAGCTCAGGCGAACGGAATAATTTTATTCCATTCATTCTGAGCATATGTTCCATTCATGGTGAGCTCGTCGAACCATACGTTCATTTTGAAATTGAATATCACCAATTCAAAACTTGCCCGAATGCTGCTTGATATTGCGACGCAAATTCATCACGCGTGAAGCGATGATTCTGCGGACCATGCGATGCAATCTTGATTGCACCTATCAATGAAGCAATACGACCGGTTACTTGCCAATCCAGTTTATTCATTAACCCATAGATCAAGCCTGCTCGATAAGCGTCACCACATCCGGTTGGGTCATGAATGGCAACAGGCTTGGCAGT
Source organism: Steroidobacteraceae bacterium (assembly GCA_025927665.1). Lineage (GTDB taxonomy): Bacteria > Pseudomonadota > Gammaproteobacteria > Steroidobacterales > Steroidobacteraceae > CAILZL01. The sequence goes on from JAICKZ010000181.1 coordinate 1,656, forward strand.
AGGAATATGAATTTTCTCACCGCGACAGTGAATCACCGATCCTTGTGCACCATGAGTCACAATCAATGCTTGGACACGTTCAGCAAGTTGTTCGTGACTAAGCTTGGTGCGCTCAGACAGTAACTGCCCTTCATATTCATTAACCGTCACCCAGGTTGCTTGATCAACAAATTTAAGCAACTCGTCACCCGTAAACAGGGGCAGACCCTGACCCGGATCGAAAATAAAGGGAATTTTCGCTGCTGCAAACTGAACCGCATGTTGAATCATGCCGTCGCGACCATCGGGTGAAATCAATCCCAATGTCACGCTGCCATCAGTGGGTACTGATTGAGTATGCGCGTGATTCATTGCACCGGGATGAAATGCGGTGATCTGATTGTCGTCAAGATCAGTGGTGATAAATGCTTGCGCGGTAAATTCATTGCTGATCGTCTTAAGATACTTAAGATCAATGCTCTGTTGCTGTAACCACGTATGATAAGGCGCAAAATCATGTCCCACCGTTGCCATGGGCGCACCTTTACCACCCAGCAATTTCAAGTTATAAGCGATATTACCGGCGCAACCACCAAAGTTGCGACGCATATTTGGCACCAGAAACGACACATTCAACATATGAATTTTGTCGGGAAGAATATGCTCTTTGAATTTTCCATTGAACACCATGATGGTGTCGTATGCCATGGATCCGCAAATTAGGGCTGTCATGAAACTGATCTCAACTTATCGAATGTAATAATCAAAACTATTTATAATAGTAGTACTCAGTAAGCGAAGCGCTGCAAAATGAGTGTGCTATTGCTTCATCATCGCCACAATACCAACAGCCATGTAATTGCCACCATACCGAGTGACAAAAATACTGCCGCTGAACCTAAATCCTTAGCAAGGCCGGAAAGCTCGTGACGTTCTAATCCAATGCGATCCACCACGGCTTCGATACTGCTGTTAATAATTTCCACCACGAGCACCAGCAAAACACTGCCTAGCAACAACGCACGTTCGATACCGTTACGTCCAAGATATAAACCGAGAGGAAGCAAAATGATTGCCAGTAACAACTCTTGTCGGAACGCCGCTTCGTTCTTATATACGCCAACAAAACCCTTGATGGAATTGCCAAACGCTTTCAGCAATCGCGCCAGGCCCGTGGGTTTGTTGCGGTCGATCATGTTATTCACACTTCTTCAATAGTCTCTTCGGTCAGAGCAGTCACTCATGGCAACCAAACAGCCTCACATGTCATTTCCGCGAAAGTGAGAATTCAGTCATTCCGTTCATGGTGAGTCCTAATTCTATCAACGCAGGGGACCAGTCATTGTCGTGCAACTATAAATGAATCCTTCAGCAAGCTCCGGGTGAGCGCATTTCACTGGATTCTCGCTTTCGAGGGAATGACTCATGCCTTACTGAAACGCAATCAAGTAGCCGACAACAAGACAAGATGCACCGCTTCAACTCCGCCACACGAGATCCAATTGCTTCGCCGCTCGCACATCATCGAGACGACGCACGGGCAATGTATAAGGTGCGCCTTTAACCTTCGCCGCATCTGTCTCGGCTTCACGTTGAATCTCGATGAGTGCATCAACAAAACCATCAAGATCTTCTTTTGCTTCAGTTTCCGTCGGTTCAATTAATAAACATTCTGGAACCAATAATGGAAAGTAGGTTGTCGGTGCATGAAAACCATAATCCAACAGTCGCTTTGCAAAATCCATGGCATTCACATTCAACTCACGCGCTTGACGTTTGAGCGTAATAATAAATTCATGACTGGCACGGCGCTCTGGATAAGCTGGATCAAATCCTGCCTGACGCAAACGGGCGAGTAAGTAATTGGCATTGAGTGCCGCATATTCTGCAACGCGTGACATACCTTGCTTGCCCAACATACGCATATAAATATAAGCACGCATCAACACACCTGCGTTGCCCATAAAGCCAGATAATCGACCGATAGATTGCGGCAAATCTTTTTCAGTCAGCCATCGATAAGAATTGTTTTCTTTACCTACAATGGGCAACGGCAAGAATGGCGCAACTCGTGGACTGACACCCACTGCACCTGCACCAGGTCCGCCGCCACCATGCGGTGTTGAAAATGTTTTATGCAAGTTCATATGAATGACATCAAAACCCATGTCACCCGGACGCACCTTGCCAAGAATCGCGTTTAAGTTTGCGCCGTCGTAATAAAGCAGTCCACCTGCATCATGAACAATCTTGGCCATTTGTTTGATACGACGTTCAAACACACCGAGCGTAGAAGGATTGGTGAGCATGATGCCCGCAGTGTTTGGGCCCACTGCTTTTTGCAGTGCTTCAAGATCAATATCACCGGATGGCAGTGAAGGTATCTCCACCACTTTGCAACCACACATAGTCGCAGTCGCAGGATTAGTGCCATGCGCGGCATCGGGCACAATCAGTTCGTCACGATGTGATTCGTTACGCGACTTGTGATAAGCACGCATCATCGCCACACCGGCAAATTCACCTTGTGCACCGGCCATCGGCGTTAATGACACGCTGTGCATACCCGTGACATCTTTAAGCATTTCTTGCAACTCGTACATGCAAGCGAGATAGCCTTGTCCGGTTGCATCGGGTGCCAGTGGATGACGATTTAAAAATTCCGGCAGCATTGCGAATTGATTGCAGGCACGCGGGTTGTACTTCATGGTGCACGAACCCAACGGATAAAAATGCGTATCGATGGAAAAATTTCGTTGCGATAAACGCGTGTAATGCCGCACTGCCTGTAGCTCCGAAACTTCTGGAAGCATCGGGCGTTTTTTACGACGCAACTTCTCAGGCACTTCCGCTGTTGCAGACACCGCAGGATATTGCGCAGTTGCTGTGCGACCCGTACGCGAATGTTGAAATATTAATTTTTCAGTCATAAGAAACTCGTGTCATCTAACTCTATACATAAACCACAGGTCATTCCCGCGAAAGCGGGAATCCAGTTATTAACAATTCCCTAGAAACAATCTGTCGATAATTCCAGCAAAGATATTTTTTACTAGGTTCCCGCTTTCGCGGGAATGACAACGCTTCCATATACAGCTCACCAAACATTCATACTAATCATTCAATATTTCAGCCAACGCTTTCGCGTAAGCGGCAATATCTTCACTACTATTCATCTCAGTAGTACAGACCAACAGCGCATTACCCAACTTTGGATAATGAGCAGAAATATCATATCCACCGACGATGCCATGCTTAAGCAATGTACTAAGTACTTCACCAACATTACGCTCAAGCAGAATCACTGCTTCATGAAAGCGCGATCCGGTGAATGCGGCTTTAACACCCTTAATTGCAGTTAATGATTCAACCAATTCTTTACAACGTTGTTGCGACATGATCGCGATATTTTCTAATCCCGTTGCACCGGTGATTGCCATGTAAATCGTTGCGGCGGTTACCAGTAAACCTTGGTTCGTACAAATATTCGAAGTGGCCTTACCACGTCGAATGTGTTGCTCGCGTGCCTGCAATGTCAAGGTAAAACCTTGTCGACCTTCCATATCGACGGTACGGCCAATAATACGTCCGGGCATTTGTCGCACGTATTCCATGCGGGTGGTAATAAAACCAAAGTAAGGACCACCCGATGCAAGAGGTACTCCTAATGGTTGGCCATCGCCCACCACGATATCTGCTCCTTTGCCTGCACTACCCCACTCACCAGGCGGCTTTAAAATGGCAAGCGAAGTGGGATTGACGACGGCAATGACCATTGCGCCTTTCGCATGGGCCCAATCGGTTAATGCATCAACGTCTTCCAATTGACCAAAGAAATTCGGTTGTTGAATCACCAATGCGGTGATGTCATCAGTCGCATATTGTTTCAATGCATCTAATGTAACGAGTCCACTGGCATCAAAATGAATTGTTTCGAACTGCAAATTTTGATTGCCAGCAATGGCTTTGGCGACTTTACAATAGGTTGGATTCACATTACTGGGCAACAGAAATTTTGCTGACTGCGATTTGCGATTTGCACGCACTGCCATCAAACATGCTTCGGAGAGCGCAGAGGCACCATCGTACAAAGAGGCATTAGATACTTCCATACCCGTCAAACTGGCCATCATCGTTTGATATTCATATAGCAACTGCAAAGTGCCTTGGCTGGCTTCTGCTTGATAGGGCGTATACGCAGAATAAAATTCTCCACGCGTGACGATGGCCCATACCGCTGCGGGAATATGATGTTGATACGCACCGGCACCAATAAAATTAAGGTACGTACCATCCTGCGCTGCACGTCGCTGCATGAGTTGACCAATTTGCATTTCAGTCAATGCATCGGGGACTTGCGTCAAGCCTTGTGCACGCAAATCAGCAGGGATTTCTTCGAACAAGGTATTGATGTCCGGTGCACCGATCACCGCCAGCATCTCGCGTACATCGTCTTCAGTATGAGGAATAAAAGGCATGAATCGAATTCCAATGTTCAGTCAATAAAAAAACTACTAGATAATTCCTGTGTAAGCGGGAATACAGTGAAATACGCTCACCCTGAGCTTGTCGGAGGGTTCATTATGTTGCACGACAATGAATGATTCGATAGGCTGACCATGAACGGAATAACTGGATTCTTGCTTTCGCGGAAATGACAGTTAGCAACTTGATATCTTGTGGATACCATCATGACCAGATGAATACTCACCATTGTTCAATGCGCAGCATCAACTACAGCTTTGTATGCAGCAGCATCCAGCAATTTATTTAGCTCAGCTTTATCGCCCAGGCGCAGTTTCATCAACCAACCTTCACCGTAAGGAGATTGGTTGATCAACTCCGGCGAACCACTCAATGATTCATTGATGGCAATCACTTCGCCAGAAACAGGACTATATACATCTGATGCGGCTTTGACGGATTCCACCACTGCAAACGATTCACCCGCTTTAAGTTTGCGACCCACTGCTGGTACTTCAACAAATACCAGATCGCCCAACGCGGATTGCGCATGATCGGAAATACCTATCG
>JAICKZ010000217.1 GCA_025927665.1 Steroidobacteraceae bacterium
GCTTACATTTTCTGATTGCTTGGCATGTTCCAAAACTTTGGTTTTTCGACGAATATCGTGTTCAGCTTCTCGATTCATATCTACTCCTGACTAGTGCATCAACTTTAAGATGAACTGTCAGGCGAAGTCGGGAGTTTCACATATGATTGGTGGTTGTTTGTCTATAATTGCCCAGAGGAGAAAAGAACAATTTTTACTTTTCTCGATCTAGGGGTCGGGATTTTTCGCAGTTTAAAGGCACAATCAACATGGCAGGCGGTTTTAAAGTCGCTCCGACTTTCCACCAATTTGGCGATCGTTCCCAAGTTATTGGCAGGAGAGATATTATCTCGAACTGGCAAAACGGAGCGTGGAAAGGGAGTGCCCAGAATTAAAGACCATGCAGTCGGAGGAACTTTTGATCGTTTTGTGATGATAACTAATGATATCTATGCAAATCTCGTTACTGCAGAATATCGTCAGCTTAAATTACCGCTACATGGAACGTTGTTTAGTTTTGAAATGATCTATCTACCTAGGGTTGAAGTATGACAGTGCCTTCAGAAGAGTTTGCACAACAAATTATAGTTGCCAAAGAATTTACCGATGCGCCAGGGGCAAGATACACAGCTGATGGCCCTAAGTCTGGAGAGGAGTTTCTAGATGATTTTCTGCGCCCTAGATTTTTGTTGGCTAAGGAGGCAGGCGGTTTATTGCTGGTTGACCTCGATGGTACTTGGGGCTACGCGTCTTCGTTTGTATCAGGATCATTTGGCGCTTTGGCACGTGAATTTGGTACAGATACTGTTCGTAAGCATCTAAGACTTAAATCTCACGAGAACCAAATTTTATTAGAGAAGATAGATATTGAGATTGATAACGAGGGACGTCGTGTATAGGTGGTCGGCTTGGATATTATGCATTTTCTTCGGGTGCGTGATAGGCGTTAGTTTAACCGTCATTCTCCTTTTCAGATTTAGTTTGAGCATTGACTCAACGTTGTCGATATTGAGTCTGGCACAGCTTGCGGTTACCCTATTTTTAGCATTTTATATTCCACTTGTTCTAGATCGTTATCGAAATACGAGAAATCAGCTAAGAGAATTATTAATTGAGCATAGTAAGAATCTGCTCTCAACAATAACTGATATTAAGGAGACTCTTACTACATGCGCTACAAAACGGAATACTAGTGATGAAGATAAGATGATTATAAAAACCAAATTCATGACAGCGGGTTATCAACTTCAAATTCTTGAACAACGCTTAAAGAGTGATGGTGGTGAAAAGTGTTTTGAAATGTTGAAGCCTTTGAAAGAAGCATATTTTGATTACGACCGTGCAGTAACCGGGGGAAGTTTATATGGAAATGGGAATGTAGACTGGCAACTATGGCGGCAGCAAGAATTGAAATATTGGCAGTTCCAGTGTTATATTTTGGATATGGTTCAGGCATTACACAAAAATCATAGCTAGGTACTTTAGTAGCATGAATTTAGTATAATTTCGATATCATAGATTATGCTGAATCGGACCGATATTGAGATGATGGATATAGACCACTTACCCTACAAATACAATGTTGCAAGCGTTTGGCGGCAACTATTTTCTTATCCAATGCATACTTTCGATCGGAATCAATCGATGCCGTCATGACTGCTACGATTTTCTGCTGTCGAAATTTAGTAAGCAGTCATATCTCAGAGCTATAACGCTTTAATCAAACCTAGCCGCATTCACTTGTTTAAAACCAGCTGCGCGAACATTGTCAGCAACTTGATCTAGCATCGTGTCACCTTTGTGACCAGGATCAGCGCCGGTATAGGAAACATCAATCTGTCGACTTGTATTTATTTTTAATGTATCGCGAAGGTATTCGCCAATCTGATCGCAGACGATTGGTTGATCATCGATTGTGCATTTATGCGTGGATGGATAAACCGCCACCGTCACCGGCTCATACTTTGACATGTCGCAGTCAGCGAGTGTGCAGATTATGAAAACAAACAGGATAACGAGTCGTGATGTGCTCATGGCTTTATAAGAACCGACTAAACGTACAAGAGTCAATTACAAGCCTGTAAGGAAACATCCGATACTTAATTGAGTTCACACTTGTGGTTTACGCAACTGTTCCATCACGACTCCAGGAAGAGACCTGTCGTTCAGGTATGCGTTAGTAGTTTGGCAATATTGCTTCCTCAATGCATGGGTGCATTGATTGCATTGAGACATATCCACGAATCCTGCTTTCCCTTGACGAATCTGTCCGCACTCCACAAAGACAATGGTTTTGAAGGATCGGTGCCGTCAGTCACTTCAATACTGATTAATGCATGACGGCATTGCGAGCTTGGCTTAACCATTGAGCAATCTAATGCAGTGCGGTGATCCACTGTAGGCACGGTCGCTCTGCACGATATGTCATGAAGCATTGCATATTTCACAACTTCCGCCATCGGTTGGCCGGGTGAGGCAATAATTAGGCTCTGATCAAGATGACGCCCCGCCTCTTTCGATGATGGGACATCCCGATTGTCGTCATATGTAATACCTCCAGAAGCGTTCGCAGCGTCAACCTTCGATTCAGCAAGCTGCTCCAATCGAACTGCCAACGGTGTACCATCTCCCTTCCAGTCTCCCATATGAACATACACCCACATCCACCCAAAGATTCGATCCTCATTGGAGAATAAGCGTGTGCACTCTACGGCGGATGGCCACGATTTCGAGGGATAAATCAGATCTTTTTGCTCGCCAACGAGAGTGCACTGAAACCCCAATTGATTTAGCTTATCAATAGCAGTGCTTGCGATTTCGCCACTAAGATGTAGCTGCGGCAATATGATGGCCCTAAATTTCTCCATTAACTGTCGCGGATCTTGTGACTCCTGAGAGCGAACCGCCTCTTCACCCCACGTCGATGTAATGGGTAGTGATATCAAAATGCACAGTATCAAGTTGAATAAGTTTATTTTCACTTTAATATAATCTACTTGGACTACAGCTACTTTAAATCAAATCGTGCCGCTCTTACGTTCGTAAAACCTGCAGCACGCACGGTGTTGGCAACTTGATCTACCATGGGGTAGTCTTTGGGTGGCGCATCAGTACCAGTATAAGAAACATCAATCTCACGCTTGAGATCAACTTTCATTGTGTCACGAAGATAGCTACCGACTTGTTCGCAGTCAACTGACTGTTCTTTGATGGCGCATTTTTGTGTGGATGGATATAGCGCTACCGTGATGGGTTCATTGGTGTCGATGTCGCATGCAGTGATGACGCATGACAATAAAGCGAGTGCGCAGAAGATTCGTGTCTTTGTCATGACTTCTATCCAACTCAGAGCATTATTAATCCGCGGTTCGCAATAAATCATTCAACGAGGTCTTGGCGCGCGTTTGTGCATCCACTCGTTTTACAATCACCGCACAATACAAACTGTGTGTGCCATCTTTCGCTGGCAAATTACCAGACACAACGACGGAGCCTGCAGGCACACGACCCTGCAAGACTTCGCCACTAACGCGGTCATATATCTTGGTGCTTTGGCCAATGAATACCCCCATGGAAATCACGGAGCCTTCTTCAATGATGACACCTTCTACCACTTCCGAACGTGCACCGATAAAGCAATTGTCTTCGATAATTGTTGGGCTGGCTTGCAGAGGTTCGAGTACTCCACCAATGCCAACACCACCAGAAAGATGAACGTTCTTACCGATCTGTGCACATGAACCTACGGTGGCCCAAGTATCCACCATGGTGTTTTCGCCAACATAGGCACCGATGTTGATGTACGAAGGCATAAGAATCGCGTTCGGCGCAATAAATGAACCGCGTCGCGCAAATGCAGGTGGCACCACGCGTACTCCTTCAGATGCAAAACGTGCAGCATCGTAATTCGCATACTTGCTGGGGACTTTGTCATAGAACTGTGTAAAGCCACCGGCCGACATTGGCATGTTGTCGTTCAAACGAAATGACAACAACACTGCTTTCTTTAGCCATTCGTTCACTTTCCATTGACCATCTATTTTCTCCGCGACACGTGCCTTACCTTGATCAAGGAGATCCAAGGCTTCATCCACTGCATTGCGTACATCTTGTGGTGCATTCTTAGGTGAGAACTCGGTACGCTGTTCAAACGCTGCGGTTATTAAAGAGGCAAGGGTGTCGGTCATGTTGGATCTCAAGATATAAAAATAAAGTACGCGTTCTTTAGGTAGGCAACTTTCACATTCATTGTCACTGTGATTGGACTTACGTTCATGCTAAGCCGTCAAAGTCATCATTTAGCAGAAACAGAATCCTTCGACAAGCTCAGGATGAATGGTTCTGATGGATGAAATAGTGCGGGTGAATTAATGATGTTCAATGTACTCACGAATACGATGCGCGGCTTCATTGCATTCATCTACCGTGGCAACCAATGAAATACGTAAACGACCTTTGCCTGGATCGCCTTGCGGTGTTGGTCGAGATAAATAGCTACCCGGTAATATCATGATATGTTGTTGTTCGAATAACTCACGCGTAAATCGTTTATCGTCTTCAACCAATGGCCATAAATAAAAACCGGCTGCGGGCGCATGCACATCCATCACGGGTTGCAGTATTGGTAACACGGTGGTGAATTTCTGTTGATACAAACGACGATTCTCAATCACATGCGTTTCATCTTGCCATGCCAAGGTACTCGCTGCTTGCGTTGGCAACGACATGGCGCAACCATGATAGGTGCGATAAAGCAGGTAAGATTTAAGAATATCTACATCACCCGCAACGAAACCGGAGCGCAAGCCAGGCACACTGGACCGCTTGGACAAGCTATGAAACACCACGCAATGTTTGAATGTTGTATTGCCCATCGCGGCAGCCGCTTCCAGTAAGCCAATGGGCGGCTGTGATTCGTTGAGATAAATTTCCGAATAACATTCATCCGATGCAATTATAAAATTGTATTGTTCCGCTAATTGCAATGCGCGCTTCAAGTAATCCAGTGACATGACTGCGCCCGTGGGATTACCGGGAGAACATAAAAATAAAACTTGGCAACGCTTCCAGGTTTCTGCACTGATACTTTCAAGATCAGGCAAGAAATGATTCGCCGCCGTGGTATTCAAAAATATAGGTTCAGCATCGGCAAGCAACGCTGCGCCTTCATAGATTTGATAAAAAGGATTGGGCATCAATACTGCGGGTTTTGTATTACCGCTGCGTTCAATCACTGCCTGCACAAACGCGAAAAGCGCTTCACGTGTGCCAGTCACCGGAATAACCATGTTGTCCGCATTGATTGAATTAATCGGCAAGTGGAACCGTTTGGTTAACCATGTAGCAATGGCTTGCCGTAACTCCGGCGTACCTGCAGTCAAAGGATAGTTGCCCAGGCCTTGTAGATTATTCAATAACGCTTCAGCAATGAATGCAGGGGCCGCATGTCGCGGTTCACCAATTTGCAATGCGATTAATTTCTTGTTGGTGTCAGGTTTGCTATTCGCAAGCAGCGTACGCAAGCGTTCAAACGGATAGGGTTTCAGCA
>JAICKZ010000162.1 GCA_025927665.1 Steroidobacteraceae bacterium
CCTGAGCAGTTGCAATCAGTTTGGAATCATCATCGCGCACTGCAAACTGTCGCTGCAATGTGGCTTCATCGTGCTCACGAAAGCGTCGTACAGAGGATCGTGCAACATGTGCAGATTCTCCCAGCGATTCCAATACCGCTTGTGCCATTTCCAGACTGGATGCATAAGTTTCACGAATGATCAAATGCACCCCTAATTCCATCAACTTGAAAGCGTGCTGACGATTACGTGCACGCGCAAAGATCTTCACATTGGGAAAATACTGCGACACAATTTCCGTGGTTCGAATCGATACGTCGACATCATCTACGGCCAGCACAAGCACGGTTGCTTTATCAGCACCGGCTGCGCGCAGTACATCGAGTCGCGATGCATCGCCGTAGTACACTTGACTGCCAAAACGTCGTAAGAAATCAATATTGGCTTGGCTGACATCCAATGCAGTGAATGCAATTCGTCTCGCACGCAAAATACGTCCAATGATTTGCCCAAAGCGACCAAAGCCTGCGATTAAAACATGATCATCGCGCGCTTCAATCGTATCGAATGGTTTATTCACGCTTGCAACCAACCACTGCCGCAAAACCGCATCATATAACGATGACAGAAGTGGGCCCAACATCATGGATAACGTCACGGACAACACCAATATATCGGTGAGGTGTTGCGCAATAATGTGTTGTTGAGTTGCCAATGCAAACAACACGAAAGCAAACTCACCACCGGCCATCATGGCAAAACCCAGCCGCCATGTCGAATCAGCTGAATGACCGGTTACTCTACCAATAATCAGCAACGCCAATAGTTTTAACAGCATGAATGCCAGCGTCACTGACAATACTGTGATTGGTATCTGAATCAACAACGACAAATTTGCTGACATGCCGACGGAAATAAAAAACAATCCAAGCAGCAACCCTTTGAATGGTTCGATATCTGCTTCAAGCTCGTGACGAAACTCACTGTCAGCTAACAATACACCTGCCAGAAACGCACCGAGTGACATGGACAGCCCCACAGCAGATACCACCAATGCCATGCCAATGACGATCAACAGTGTTGCTGCGGTGAATACTTCAGTAACTCGAGTACGTGCGATTAAACGCAATGCCGGTCGTAAGAGTAATCGCCCACCGATAATCACCAATGCAATCACCGCCAATAGTTTGATCAAGCCTAATAAAGGCGAATCAACCGATTGCACGGTTGGCGAAATGAACGGCACCACGGCCAACATGGGTAATACCGCAAGATCCTGAAACAGCAGAATGCCAAATGCTGCCCGGCCATAATTGCTTTTCAGCTGATTGCGCTCTGCAAGTATCTGCAATACAAGTGCAGTGGATGACAATGCCAACCCAAAACCAATAATCGCTGCGCTAATAAGGGTGTTATCGGCGAGCCATGCTACAGACCCAATCAATAATGTACTGAGCAACACTTGCGCGCTACCTGCACCAAATACGGCGCGACGCATTACCCACAAACGCGAGGGTTGTAACTCAAGCCCAATGACAAACAGCAGTAACACCACACCAAATTCTGAAGCCTGCATGATGCTATGTACATCAGTAATCAAACCCAAAACCCAAGGACCAATAACAATACCCGCAGCAACATAGCCCAGAATAGAACTAAGTTTCAGCCAACGGAACAATGGCACAAATACCACTGCTGCAATCAGGAAAATCGCAACTTGTGATAACGAATTCATACAACGCTCCCGCAAGTATAGACGTGAGCGTAACAAACAAGCCTGACACTGGCTATGGAAGTATGATTGACGGTGCTGAGCAGGAAAGGCGTTATGCAGATCACCAATTTGGAATTCACGGAATTCTCGATGACCTCAATCACACTAGCATTAGTATCCACTCATGAATGAAACCAGTAGTGCCAAGATTACATCCTTATAACTCTGCCTGCATCTTCTAATTCCCGTGACGTGCCCGATGTGCCGCAATGTCCGTGACTTTGCGCTTTTCTGCTGTTGATACCTGACGACTGCGCATCCACACTAAATCTTGGATTTCTTGCTGGGGTTTATATTCGATTACTGCTTGCATCAGTGCCTCACGTGCACCAATGCAATCTGAACGATTGATGGTATCCAACATTCCTTCCAACAAAGAGGCCACACTCGACCAGGGCAAGTGATGCTCGGTTGCACGCATTATTCTCGGATGCTCAGTACCCATAACATCATTACCAATCAACAATTCTTCGTATAGTTTTTCAGCAGGACGCAGTCCTGTATAGACGATTTCGATATCACCGTCAGGGAATTGTTCATCACGAACCATTAACCCCATTAAGTGAATCATGCGTTTGGCGAGATCTTCAATGCGTACTGGCTTACCCATATCAAGTACGAATACATCACCGCCCTTGGCCATGGAACCCGCTTGAATAACTAACTGTGCAGCTTCGGGAATAGTCATGAAGTAACGAATAATGTCTTTATGCGTGACTGTTACTGGGCCACCACGATTGATTTGCTCACGGAACAACGGCACTACTGATCCAGAAGATTCCAGCACATTTCCGAATCGAACCATGCAAAAACGAGTGCTCGATCCACGTTGTTGCAATCCCTGCAACACAATTTCTGCCAGCCGCTTCGTTGCGCCCATCACGTTGGTAGGATTCACCGCTTTATCAGTTGAAATCAGTACGAAGGTCTCAACCTTGGCTTCGATTGCAGCTTCGGCAGAGTACCAAGTTCCAAACACGTTGTTGTGAATACCTTCAACTACATTGTGCTCTACGATAGGCACATGTTTATACGCCGCAGCGTGATACACCGTCTGCACACCATACGTCGTCATGATTTCTTGAATGCGTTGACGATGATGAGCATTGCCCAACAAAGCGACGATTTCAACATTGACTTGTAAATGCTGGATAAGCAAACGTAGTTCTTTATCAATGCTGTAAAGCGCTACTTCGGAAATTTCCAACAAAATTATTCGCGCAGGTTTAAGCTGAAGAATTTGGCGGCAAAGCTCAGAGCCAATAGAACCACCTGCACCAGAAACCATGACTACTTTGTTACGAATACAAGCATCCATCAACCGTTCATTCGGTACAACCGGATCACGCCCCAGCAAATCGTTTGCATCAACGTCGCGAATATCTTCTACATTGGCGTGTCCGGCCGCAATATCGCTGTAGTCTGGTACCGTCTGAACCAGAACATTTAAAGGTTCCAACTGCTTCAGAATTTCTTGGCGTCGGCGGCGTGATTGCGACGGCAAAGCAAGTAACACCGTAGAGGCTGCTTCTTCACGAATCAATTCTGGCAACATGTCGGGAGCAAACACCTCGATACTTGCCACCGTACTTCCATGAAGTGCGTGATTATCGTCGACAAAAGCGACGGGGCTATATCGTCCGCTACGTCTTAAACCAATCGCCAACTCCACCCCTGCTGCGCCAGCCCCGTATATCACTACTCGGTGAGCACTGCCCGCACTTCGGTAATTAATCATGCCTCGAATCAAAAAACGACTTCCGCTGACATAAAGCAATGCAAGCGCGGCATAAATCACCAATACTGACCATGGTAGACGCTCAACAAAAATAAATTGATTGATTAAGGCAAGAAAAGCGACTGAAGTTATCACTCCCTTAGTCACGGTCACCAATGCTCGCGGTCCTAAATATCGAATGACTGCGCGATACAAACCCAGCCTGACAAATACAGGGATGGCAGTTAAAACCACTACAAAATAGGGGCCTAATTGATCTGATAGATTCTGTGGAATGATTCCAAATCGCAGCGTGATTGCACACCAAAGAGCGGTGGGAACAAATACCAAATCACCTGCCAACATCAGTGCTCGTTTCTGAGCACGCGGCAATTCCAGCAACCATTGAGAAAGCTGCTCAATCCATGTGGGAACCGTACTTTTCACTACTTTTGCTCCTTGGGCACCATGCCAACTATACGACGGATAACAATATCAAATGCTGATGAAATTTAACAGCTTAAGATAAAAATATCGTACGTATGAATACGTGACTGGCAGCGTCTGAAACTTGCTTGAGTGAGATTGGAGCCATTATTAAAGACAAATAGACCAAATAGTTTGCACTATAATTCTAAGATCTAAGAGTAAAGATCGCTCTCTAATATATCGTAAATAGTAATTAAGCTTGGTGGGAATGATGGTTTGAATATATGTTCTTTCCGGATCATCCGAACGGGCTAGGATTTCATTTTCGTTGCGGAATAAAAGTGATGCTAAGTCCGTGATTCCGGGCCTAACCGATAAAACTCTTTCCCTTACATCTGTAGGATACATAGCGACGTATTTCGGCACTTCCGGGCGCGGTCCGACCATACTCATATCACCTACTAATACGTTTAAAAATTGTGGTAACTCATCTAGCTTATATTGCCTAAGAAAACTCCCCGCATCGGATACTCGACTATCGGCACCAACAGTTATCTGCATTCCCTTTTTCTCCGCATCTACTACCATCGTTCGAAATTTGTAGATTTTGAATTCTTTACCATATCTGCCGACACGCACTTGCCTAAAGAAAACTGGCCCAGTTGAATCTGCTTTAATCCAACAAGCAATGACTACCATCGGAATGGCTAAGAATATAATTCCAACAAATGACGCAAACAGATCCAGCACTCTCTTTATAATCAACGAAGCACCTCGCGTAACGCAGCGATTACTCTATCTTGATCTCCGAAAGTCATCTTTGTATACAGAGGGATGCTAAGCATGGACCTATAGGCAGAATCAGCGCACGGGAACATTTCATTTGTCAGACTGTAACGATCACGCCAATATGGATGTCGATGCAAGGGAACATAATGAACACTGGTTCCAATACCAAGATTGGACAATCCTTGAATAACATTATCTCGAGATTTTTTAACCGAGGCATCAAGGCGTATGACGTATAGATGCCATGCATGCACGTCGTTACCAGTTGGCATCGGTGGCAATATCAAGGGAAGCTCATCCAGCAACTCATTATAACGATTTGCCAATACTTGACGTTTTTCCAGAAAGCCAGACAATTTTTTCAATTGCTCAATTCCAAGAGCAGCTGCTATATCGGTTAGATTGTATTTAAACCCCGGTGCAATGACCTCGTAATACCACGCCGGTGTTTTTGATACAAATCGATCAAAAGCGTCGCGATTCATTCCATGGAGACGCATGACACGCATCCGTTTTGCAATTTCTGGCTGTTTTGTAACAACCATCCCTCCCTCGCCTGTGGTCATAGTTTTGTTCGCATAAAAACTAAACACGGTAGCGTCTGATTCAAGCGTGCCTACCAATTGACCCTTCCATGTGCTTGGCAATGCATGAGCAGCATCTTCAACAACTTTCAAGTTATGATCTTTTGCAAGTCGCAAGATTGCGGTCATATCGCATGTCAGCCCGCCATAGTGAACTGGCATGATAACTTTTGTCCTGGGAGTTATAGAACTGCGAATTTGATCAATATCAATGTTTAAGGTTGATGAATCTATATCTACAAATACTGGATCAGCACCTAGATAGCGCACTACTTCTGCTGTGGCGGTAAATGTTAATGTTGTTGTTATTACTTCATCACCAGGGCCAACGCCTAACGCTTCAAGAGCCAAATGTAGTCCAGCCGTTGCAGAATTAACTGCCAAGCTTTCAACGTTGCCACCTAAGTACTCTGTGAATCTTTGCTCGAAGAACTTAGTCTGAGGTCCAGTTGTTACCCAACCAGACTGGAGCGCCTGAGCAACAGCAGCAATTTCTTCATCACCAATTTCAGGCAACGCAAATGGAAGAAATTGCAACTCTGAGACCATCTTAATTACCTTTTTGTTTTTCAATCCAACACAACAGATGAGTTCGCAGAAATGGAAACATGTTAAATATATTATATGCGAATGGATGAATCCTACATACACGGCGACTTATTGGCGGTGCGAGAGTTACTCGCCTAGCGCATATCTTGGCGTCAGGAAATAGCGCCTTAATTCGCCTCAATGAAACGCCACGAACGTCTGGGTTGGCCGGATTATTGTAGGTAAAGTCGTACCACATAATTCCACCACCAATTCGCAGCCAAGACCACATTCGATCAGCAAGCCCTTGCTGGAACTCATCACTTAATAGCGAAGAGAACACCACCGACTGAAATGCAATATCAATAGATCCCGCTTGAATTTGAGCAGACGCCGCATCGCCTTCATGCACAGAAAGCACGTTCGATACTCGACTACGAGCCATGGCCACACGATCTGGTAGTAACTCTATCCCTGTTAGGTTCTGTGGCAAAAAGCCAAATCTCATAAAATCAAGCAGATGACCACCATACCCACACCCCACGTCAACCAGCCTCAGTCTCTGCAAATCTGCCGATTCAAAACAACAAACAGATCCAAACATAAGTAACATTTCTCGTTGCCACTCCTGTGTGCTGTAAATAACTTCCGGCTTAAGCACTCCATATGTATCACTTCGCATTCTTCTACCATAGCGTTCGAGCACCGCCACAGCTTCATCGCTAAGGCCACCGCTAGTCAATTGCGATTCACTTTCGTTTCTAACAGTCATTAGAGCACCTTACGAAAAACTCGATAATACATTGAAAGAAAAAAGTGAGTGAACGTAAAAATGTACACTAGAAATCCAAGTGACTTTCCTGAACGCAATTGATATTTTTTAAGCATATTTAGGTGCCGCGGCACCATCTTCCATTTGTTACCTGATATTTGATTTTCCTGAAGCCTATAGAGAATAAACGGGTGCATTAACTTTATGCTATACGGAATATATTCATGAATTCTGGTAAAACAGTCTGTGTCCTCGCGAGCCTTAAATTGTAGATCCTCTTTGAACGGGCAATTTATCATCAAATCACGCTTAACAATGATGCTTGATGTGGGGGTGCGATATTTAACTAGCTGCTTCAGAAATGTAATTTTCTGAACATGGATTTTGCCCGGCTCTAAAAATTCAAATGATTGATTTAGCGCAAGATCCCTCATCATAGTACTGCAAGCTAGCGCGTCATATTGGTTAAGCGCGTTGAGTTGATATTCAAGTTTCTTTGGATGCCAAAGATCATCTGCGTCAAGAAATGCAATCCAGTCACCCGTCGCGAGTCTAACACCCTCATTACGTGGCGCTGCTGGCGCCCCATGATTTCTTTGCAACTCAATCAGCTTGATACGATCGTCTTCATGCGCCAGTGCTCTTACAATAGAAACACTGCTATCAGTGGACTTATCATCAACTACTATAACCTGGATATATTTGTGTGTTTGAGCCAATACGGATCTAATAGTGGACTCAATATATTTGGCTCCATTGAAGCAAGGAACAATGACCGACACTAAATCCGTGGAAAACATTCAAACACCCTAGTTAGCAGCAAACTTTAACCTATAGCAACGCTCGAATGACCTAGGCTTTTCACTGACACCCTTGCGTCACTCAGATTTTATCCCCTTGTTA
>JAICKZ010000249.1 GCA_025927665.1 Steroidobacteraceae bacterium
AACAACGATTTTATTCGAATTGGCAATTGTTACGCTTGCTGACGGTGGGCGCAGTTGCATTTGTCGATGTGGGACATATCGGCGGTGGCGGTGTTAACGCCGATGACAATCAGACCTTGAGTGACGTAGGCATTGGTTTGAGATTAGGGAGCATTCGTTCCAGCAAGGGCGAGGTGTTTCATATCAACGCAGCCTATCCATTAAATGCCACCGGTACTCAACGCAAGCTGCAATTGCAAGTCCTTACCAAGCAGTCCTTCTAAAAGAAGTCTAAAGAACGCTTATTATTTATGCGATGAACTCGGTCAACGCATCATGCACCGCGGGGTCCTGAGCTTTGAACTGCATGCCAATGCGAAAGCCTTCGCCAACGCAACTACAGTTCATCACCTTACCCATGCCTGCAACACGAACTGTTTGGCCGTGGATCAATACATTAAAACGCACCGCACACACCTCACCCACTTTCAGCGCCAAAGGAATCAACACACTTAAACCATAAGCGCTGATATCGACGGTATAGCCTTGCATGATGGAATGTCCGGTTATACCAATACTTACCTGTTGGCGAAACAACTTGCGAGGAAAGCGTCGCTGCTCCTGGGCTGAAAACTGCGTATAAGACGAGGTTTGGTTATAAAGACTCATTTGTGTTCAATGAAAGTTTACGCAATACTTAAAAGTACTAGCGACATCTGCCCTGTCGATATTAGGCGTTTTTTGCGGGAATTATAATCTTGTGACGCATGGCACAACCGATATGGCGAATGGCTTAAGCATGCTTGTTTATGTTCAGCAGATTGACGTTGGGTACAACGATCGAGCCGTGGGCAAAACGCTTGACGCTGTGTCGGATTCCGTTAATACTCTCGACCCATGACTCATCTGACTTACATTCGTTCTGGTTGGTGGCGCCGCTCATAAATGGAGAGGCGGGCCGTTGAATCTGTGATGAATCTACAAATGTAGTTGTGATGTAAAGAATTCTGACCCAACCCATCTCCGACCAAGCCGGGGATGGGTTTTTTATTGCCTGCACTCCGGCGAACGAAAGCTGACAACGAGTCGACAACAGGAGCATTGCTTGAAACCGCCATTTGATATTGCTGCCGATCTGGATACACCAGTATCGGCTTATATAAAGCTGAAACCATTTCGGCCACGTTTTCTATTGGAAAGCGTAGAAGGTGGTGAACGTTTGGCCCGCTATTCATTCATCGGCTTCGGCGACTGCCTCGAAGTACGCTTGGATACCAAGGGATTGCGTATCGACAATCAACAATTGCCCGCGCCTCAAAATCAAGATGAATTATTGAATGCATTGCGCAAAGCATTGCTGCAAGCGCCGTTGCCAACGCCTTCAATACCCGGCGTACCCTTGATTGGTGGATTGGTGGGTGTCGCAGGCTTTGACTTGGTGCGTTACTTCGAAAAATTACCGTCGCGTCATCCCATTGATCCCACCATGCCTGATGCACACTATCTGGCGCCGCAATCGATGTTGGTATTTGATCATCTAACGCGCAGTATGGCGTTATTGCATGCCGGTAGCGAAAGCGAACGTGCTTCGCTACGCAAAGAAGTTATTCATGCACTACGTGGAGGTATTACGCTGGTTGATAAAAAATCGCGTTACTCCGAACCCAAAGCTTCACTGAATGAAGCCGAATATATTCACGGTGTTCAGCGCGTCAAAGAATACATTGCTGCTGGCGATGTATATCAATTGGTGCTGGCTTCGCGCTTCTCCGGTCAATGTGAACTTGATCCATTTGAAGCCTATCGTGCACTGCGATTGTTGAATCCTTCTCCCTATATGTATTACTGCGATTTAGGTGATCATGTTATTGCTGGCTCATCGCCTGAAGCATTGGTGCGTATGACCAGTCGTCATGCCGAACTGCGCCCGATTGCTGGCACACTGCCACGCGGTAAAGACGAAGCACAAGACATTGCGTTTGAAAAACAATTGCTCGCCGATCCCAAAGAAAATGCCGAACATGTCATGTTAGTTGATTTGGCACGTAATGATTTGGGCCGTGTTGCCAAAGCCGGCAGTGTGCAAGTAGCACCCTATCGTTGTATCGAACGTTATAGTCATGTGATGCACATTGTCAGTGGCGTTCAAGGTGAGCTGGCAGCAGATAAAGATGCATTCGATTTATTTGCCGCTGCATTTCCCGCTGGTACATTAGTGGGCTCGCCAAAAGTTCGCGCCATGCAAATCATTGATGAGCTTGAACCTTGTCGACGTGGCTTTTATGGCGGCACGATTGGTTACTTCGGCAATGGTGGAGCAGATTTAAAAAACGCCACCGTGGATCAAGCCATTACCATTCGCACCTTGGTATTCAGTGGCGACACTTATAGCTTTCAAGCGGGCGCAGGAATTGTTGCCGACAGTGTGCCGCAAAAAGAATACGAGGAAGTCTTGGCCAAAAGTGCCATCTTGCGACGCGCCTTGAACATGACTCAAGATGGGTTATAAATCATGACCACTCGTTTACTGTTAATCGACAATTACGATTCTTTTACCTACAACTTGGTGCAGGCATTCTTGGTATTGGGCGCTGAAGTGTTGGTACATCGCAATGACCAAATCACGATTGCTCAAGCTGAAGCTTTAAAACCAACGCATCTGTGTATCTCACCGGGGCCGGGTACGCCCTATGATGCAGGTGTTTCCATGTCAATGATAAAACACTTTGCAGGCAAGTTACCTATCTTTGGTGTATGTCTTGGACATCAATCATTGGTTGAAGTTTTTGGTGGCAAAGTCATACGTGCCGACAGACAGATGCATGGCAAGGTGTCGATGGTCCATCACGATGGCAAACACTTGTTTATCGACATGCCTCAACCTTTCGCTGCTGGTCGTTATCATTCGTTGATTGCACAACCTGAATCCATGCCTGATGTATTAGAAGTCACAGCACGTACTCTCGAAGGCGAAATCATGGGTGTACGTCACAAACATTTTGTGATCGAAGGCGTGCAGTTTCATCCTGAAAGTATTTTGACACCTGAAGGTCCTACACTGATGGGCAACTTCTTAAAATACACTTCAGCGTCAAGAGAAGTAAGTGCATGACTGAATTACGCACCTCATTAGAACAACTGCTTGAGCATCGCGACCTGAGTGAGGCTGAAGCATCACAACTGTTGGTGTCGCTCACTAATGAGAATATCGCGCCTGCAATGGCAGGTGCATTGCTCTCTGCATTGCGTAGCAAAGGTGTGATCGCAAATGAATTACGCGGCTTTGCCAAGGCAATGAGAAAGCTTGCGAAACATCCAGTGATTTCGCCTGGCATTCCGCTCGTTGATATTGTGGGTACGGGCGGCGATTCATCCGGCAGTTTTAACTTATCGACGGGTGCAGGTTTATTGCTCGCGGCATTGGGTTTGCGAGTCGTGAAGCATGGCAATCGCGCTGTCTCCAGTCGCAGCGGCAGTGCCGACACCCTCGAGCAATTGGGATTGAAATTACCATTGGATGAAATTGCAGCAGGTCAATGTTTGGACGCAACCGGTTTTACTTTTTTGTTCGCACCTTATTATCACTCAGCGACCAAGGCCGTGATGCCAATTCGTCAAGCATTGGGTGTGCGCACTGTGTTCAATATTTTAGGTCCATTGTGCAATCCTGCTGAACCCGCTTTCCATTTAGTGGGTGCATTTAATTTGGCAACTGCCAAGTTGATGGCTGAAACATTGGCAGGACTGCCCATCGAACGCGCCTATGTTGTTCATGGCGAACCCGGTTGGGACGAAGCCACGCCGTGTGGAGTGTTTGAATGTTTTGATGTGCGAGCTGGGCAAGTCACTCAACGCACTCGTGATCCCATCGAATTTGGTTTATCACCTTGTACACCGCAGGCATTACAAGGCGGTGATGCCGCACACAATGCGCAATGTTTGCGCGATGTATTTGCAGGCAAGGATAAAGGCGCGCATCGTGATGCGTTAATACTCAATGCCGCATTGGTATTAGAATTGATGGGTCATGCGACCAACGCAAAGGATGCTGCACAACAGGCCGCACAGGCTGTTGATTCAGGTCGTGCCACTGAGGTTTTAAATAAATTGACTGCATTTGGACGCACGCAATGAATTGTGTTTCCATATTGATTTATAGAACTTCGATTGATCGAATCCGAAAAGAGAAGCCATGTCTGGATTATTGACAGAAATCGCACGCTTAAGTTACGGACGCTACGAAGCGGCGCGTGCCCGAGAACCTGAAGCCCAACTATGGGCCAGGGCCAATGCCATGCCCGTCGCACCAAAGCTCAAGTTATCAGCTGAAGGCTTTGACATCATTGCTGAATGTAAATTGCATTCACCCTCTGCGGGCGACTTGTCATCTCATACTAGCAATATTGAAAGTCGTGTCGCGGCATACGGCGCTGGCGGTGCCGCCGCAGTATCAGTATTGACTGAACCAAGTCGTTTCGGCGGATCATTGGAGCATTTGATGCAAGCATCCACAGCGCTGATGTCACTGCATGTTCCCACCATGCGCAAGGATTTTTTGGTTACGCCGTATCAGGTGATGGAAGCACGCGTTGCAGGTGCAGGGGGAATCTTGGTTATCGCACGCATGCTTGATC
>JAICKZ010000336.1 GCA_025927665.1 Steroidobacteraceae bacterium
AAACAAATCAATTTCTTCATTGGGAATAATGTAGCCAATATTTTGTGCGTTATTCAACGTGCTGAACGCAATACCAATCATTTTGTTATCAACCACCGCAGGGCCACCGCTATTGCCGGGATTAATGGCAGCATCGATCTGTATACGCAAACCCATCACCGGATAATTGTATGGAACAAACTCGATGCGCGAAACAATCCCTTTGGTGATCGACAACGAAGTGCCGCCGGTCGGAAATCCATAAACAAGTACGTTATCCTTAATGCCCGGCAATTTATTAGCGCGCGGCAACGGTGGATGCGCTTTGAAGAATGCGCCATCGTCTAGTTTGAGCACTGCAAGATCAATCTCAGGAGCAACGGCTTCAACGGTGGCCAACAACTTGTCACCTTCTTGATTGGCCTGCACCTGAACTTGACTGGCATATAACACTACATGAGCGTTGGTCAGAATCCGATTGCCATCAATAACCACACCTGAGCCCGTCACCTCGCTGGGTTCTTGCTTGGTCCATGGCTTGGTCGTATCTGGATAACGCATGGTTGCAAACACTTTAATCACCGTGTTTTCAGCAGCAGCCGCGTTGATGAGGTTGTCAGCTGCATACGCTTGATAAGTAGTTGCCATTCCAATCAAGAGCAATGACAGATATATCTTTAATGAAGTAAGTGAACTCAGAGTCGAGTAAGTACAAGCCTTATTTTCCATTGTATGTACCAGTAGTATTAAAACGACAAAACCAACATTGAGATTGCCACACTGGATATAGAATGAATAGCAAAATATTAAAGGCCCCTGTCATACTCACTTTTTCTCGCAGCTTTGATTTGCTTGCTTTAATTCAATGATTCAAATAACGCATGTCATTCAGGAATTACGTCCCACATTAAAATTGGCGCTGCCCATGATTTTAGGTCAAGTCAGTCAGATGTTGATCGGCATTACCAATGCAGCATTAATTGGCCGTGTCGGCACCATTGAATTAGCGGCAGCAGCGTTCACCAATGGTGTATTCGGTTTGTGTTTTATTGTGGGTATTGGCTTATTAATTCCAGTAAGCGTATTGATTGCTCGCGATTATGGCGCAGGTGATGATAGGGGTTGCATCGCATGGTTGCATCACGGTCAAGTGCTTGCGCTTGGTTATGGCTTGCTCGCCTTGCTTATTCAAGGCTTGATAATCAGCGGCATCAATTTATTTGCTTTACCGATCGAAGTGATTGCAGTGATGAAACCGTTCTTTATATTGAATGCCTTGTCGATCATTCCCGTCATGTACTTTCAAGCGCAACGACAATATCTGGATGCAATGAACAGACCTTGGGTTGGTAGCGCCGTGATGTTCATAGACGTATTACTAAATTTATTATTGAGTTCGATATTTATCTGGGGCTACTGGATCATTCCGGCAATGGGATTGACTGGATCTGGCGTTGCCACGCTGATTGCACGCAGCATTGCCGTGTTGGTGCTTAGCTTTTGGTTGCAACGCACGCGACTGATTAGGGCACCATTAATCGCACATCGCTTTCGCGAATTATTGAGATTCGGCATCCCTTCTGCCAGTAGTCTATTGTTTGAAGCTGGCGCCTTTACCAGCGCGATGATCATGATGGGATGGTTAAGCGCAACCGCACTGGCTGCACATCAGATTGCACTGACATGCGCCGCATTTACTTTTATGTTTCCACTTGGATTATCGATGGCGCTAGGAATTCGTATTGGTCGTGCTCGTGGCGAGTTGCTGAATACTCATCATGCCGAGCCATTGCGCATCATCGCCTTTGGTGGTTTTGCCATTGGCATTTTGATGATGACCCTATTTGCTCTGTTGTTCATGTTTGCAGGACATACGCTGGCAAGTGCGTTCACGCCGGATATCGCGGTAATTGAGTTGACCGCAAAATTGTTGATCGTCGCGGCAATCTTTCAATTATTTGATGGCGGCCAAGTGATGGCATTCGGTGCATTACGTGGTTTGACCGATATGCGAGTTCCGACCTTGATTACCTTTGTTGCGTATTGGTTATTAGCCTTGCCAATTGGTTATCTGCTCGCTTTCAAATTTGGCCTTGGCGCCATAGGTGTATGGAGTGGTTTAGCAGTAGGATTGGGCATTGCAGCTGTATTGTTGTTACGACGTTTTGCTTTTCTAACTCAAGCGATCAAGTAACCAATTAAGGCTGCATACATATATCATTTAGTAGCGAGTCTTTAAATCATGTCCACTTGGTTTAAGAAGGAACTGGGTGATGCCATCATGGCAGCACCCTTTTTAGAAACGCTGAAAGAACAATTCAGCTCGATTTATTCTGCAGAAGAAAACTCGGAGCAAGCTGCTTTATTTGTTCACTATGATTCAGAAGGCCGGCTTCACTGTGAAGTCACTGTCTACTTTTCTCCGGCCACAGCAACACTTGCGAATGCAGTGAATGCCGAACCCTGCAAAGAACCTTATACGCAAGGTTTATCGCTACTGGCTGGTCATAAGAAAGCATCGTGAATTCTTCACTGACAGTTTTTTCTATAAACAATTAATATTGTTGCAAGTTGCTAGCGACTATTTTATTTCATTGAGTCGAGCTTGATTCATTCTCGAACGAAG
>JAICKZ010000236.1 GCA_025927665.1 Steroidobacteraceae bacterium
CGTCTTGAACCATTAACTGTAACGCATGGTAACGACCTACGTCGTGCTGTTGCGGACGGTGAGCTGTGGAAACTCTTCTATACTTTGGTCCCCAATATTAGCGAGGTGGACAACTACATTCGTATTGCAACTGCGCAGCATGAAACTGGCCAAGGGTTGGCATTTGCGACAATCGATGTTGTCACCGGTACTGCTGTGGGTTCTACACGCTTTATGAAGGCTGATCTAGCAAATAAACGTGTCGAAATCGGTGCCACGTTTGTTGCCAAAACATTTCAACGTAGCGCAATTAATACTGAAGCCAAATTATTGATGTTGACGCATGCCTTTGAAGTACTTGATATGAACCGAGTCGAGTTAATTACTGATTATCTGAATACGACATCACGTAATGCGATATTGCGTCTTGGTGCAAAGCAGGAAGGTATTCTGCGTAATCACATGGTAATGCCTGACGGGCGCATCCGTGATTCAGTATTATTCAGTATCATCAAACATGAATGGCCGGGCGTAAAACAAAATCTGCTGTTTAAGCTTACACGTTAACCTAATGAGAGATTTGTTATGAAGTTGATCGCTATTGACCATGTACAACTTGCCATGCCTGTTGGCGAAGAAAAGCGCGCCCAAGAATTCTATGTAGATATTCTTGGGCTGAAACAAGTTCCAAAACCTACGGCATTAGCACAGCGCGGTGGTGCGTGGTTTGAAAATGAAAGTGTAAAAGTTCATCTGGGAGTTGAGGTCGATTTTCGCCCGGCGCGCAAAGCTCATCCAGCATTTATAGTTGAAGATTTAAGTGAATTAATTACAATGCTCAAGAATAAAGGCTATTCAATTACCGACGCAGAGCCAATGACTGGAATTGAGCGTGTGCATGTTAATGATCCTTTTGGCAATCGCATTGAGTTGATGGGAACTTAACTCGTTCATGAAGTATTCAGAAAAGAACACATTATGCGTGTGTTGCGCATGTGGACTTATTACGAGTAAAAGTGACTCACAATTACCACTAAATTTTGCCTGCACTTGCGACGATGGCGGGCATGGGAATCTCGAAATGATCTCCACATTTATATTTGTAAGCGGTCTCTCGTAACGCTGAACGTATTGCATCTTTGGCGGATTGACTTTGTGCTCGTAATGTCGCGCCCGCACGTACGGAACTTCCAGCGATCATGTCGAATAGCTTATCTGGATCAGAGATTCGCCATATTTGAGATACTTGACGAACTGATGGTGTAACAAAGCCGGTGCTGAGCAAAGCTTGAATGCTGTATTCACGATCGCTGAATAAGAAGAAGTTTGGACCGGAGGGTAATCCAACGTCCATCGACCCATAATCACGTATCGCAGCGTAAACGGCGCCTATACCAATGGCGCGTTCTGGAATATCCCATACAGAGAATGCAATTCGACCGCTGCGTTTTAAAACGCGATGCGCTTCGCGTAAAAATAAATCTGGATTGGGAAGATGGCAAATTCCAAATGCACTGATGACGGCATCAAATATTTCTGATTCGAAAGGCAAAGACTCTGCATTGGCTTGTTCAAATTGAATTTCAGGATGATGGCGATGCGCTAAACGAATTTGTGCTGCAGAGAAGTCAATGCCGATAGAGTTAGCGCCACGTTGCGACGCGGTTGCTGCTGCATAACCAGCACCGGTTGCAACATCCAATACACGTGATCCCATACGTACGTCGGCATCATCAAGCAGTGCACTAATAGATTGAGTAGTTACAACTGACAGATATTCATCATACCTTGTTACTGTCTCGGTATTCTCCCAGCCGTTGTGTTCGAAATCAGCGAATGACTGCATCGCGACATCTACTTGGTTTCTACACTTAACGTTTCTTGCGGCATCATCACTGCTTTCCATTCTTTGTCTTGAATTAAATATTTTTGCGCAACGGCTTGCACTCGCTGCGGTGTAACAGCTTTGATGTATTCAGGCAGTTTGCGTATCCATTCAGATAACAATGGATCGACATCGGGAGCAACTAATAATTGTGCAAAGAAGGCATTGGTCTGTCGTGATTTATCAATGCCGGCCAACATGGGTTTCTGTGCACGCGAGAATTCGTCGGCAGACACCGGTTTGCTACGCAGATCTTCAATGATGGTATTAACTTCATCAAAGAACACCTGTGTGTGCTCGGGTTTGATATCTGATATTGCTTGCAAGCTACCGAAACCGGTAAATACCCATGAGCCATCGTAGCCAACATTGGCGGTGTAACTGGAACCAGTGCGCGGACGCATGGCGTCAATCAATCGCGATCTCATGATGGCGCTCAGCACCTGCATATCGGCCACTTCGTTCAGGCTACTGCGACGGTCATTCACTGGCCATGCAATGGCAGCGGCTGCCTGATCTTTACCGCCGGTGTGATGCAAGACGACAGGTGAAGCAGTGGCAGCTGTGAACTTCAACTCGTTTGGCGCAGATGTTTTTAAATGTGGAGTGGGACGTGCAGGCAATGCACCCAGCGTTGCTGCGGTTATGGCAATGGCGCGTTGCACACTGATATCACCGACAATACTGACTTGAATGGCGCCTTCTTTCAATTGCGGCAGTAGCCATGTTTTCAGATCATCTATCTTTGCACTTTTAACTTGCTCAAGCGTGGGGAAAGTCCAGCGCGGATCATCGTTGCGGATCAACCCTGGAACGTGTGAACTTAAATTGTACAAGGGCTGCGATTCCAGTTGCGGAATTTGAAAGCTCCAGAAATTGCGCAGCTGTTCCACCGCGCCGTTACGAAATGCAGGTTCAAGAAGATAAGCGGTGATCACTTGTAGTTGAGTATCAATATTTTCTGGAGTGGTCGTGCCGCGTAGTGCAACATGATCTTCAGCAAGCGACGCATCCAAGCGATAAGTTTTTCCGGCAAGAACCTGTTGCATGGTTGTCGAATCAATTTTATCCAATCCGCCGCTGACTAATGAGTTAAGCAAGAACGAAGCATTGGGTTTATTTTTATCAATACCAAGCTTGCCATTGCCTACCCGAACATTGACTTCAATTTGTCCGGCAGTAAAGTTAGTGTGTTTAACCGCAAGGCTAACACCGTTTTTGAAACGTACGAAAGTAGTATCAATGTCCTTCAGCGTTTGCTGTTTAACAACTTTGCCTGCTTTACCAAAGTGAGTATAAGGCCAAGTTTTGATGCTCTGCGCGTCGCTGTTGCTGCTGACTTCGTGCAATGCTTGTTTATAGCTATCAGCAAGTGCTGCCTCGCCCCCTTCAATCGGTTTGGCACTGGTCATAAATACGACAGTGCGAGTGCCACTGAATGTCTGACGTAATGTTGCGGTAACGTTTTCCGCGGTTAAGTTTTTTAGTACTGCCTGTGCGATGTCGGCTTTTTGTTGAGGATTCAAAAACACTTCATTGTTTTCGAGCGCAAACACAAATCCATCTGCCAACGAAGGAGTGCGTCGAGTATTGCTGCCCGTGACCGCGTTCTGTAAGCCAGTTTGAAAGTTAGCAATGGCACGATCAACTTCATCTTGATGCAAACCCTTGCTCAAAGCGTCATTGATAATGCGTTGTGCAGCATTTAATCCATCGTGCCATTTCTCGGGTGTAGTGCTGATACTGACTGATGTGCCACGCGCTGAACGCAACAGATTACTAGTGTAATCCGCTTCCGCATTAGTGAAAGGAGCGTCATCACTCAGCGCCGCCTGTTCAAAACGCATGTTAAGTGCATCGAGTCCTATCTTACGTATCACGTCTTCTTGTTCCATGGCGCGAGTACGGGCACTGGGATCATAGGCGTCGGCCCAATCCAAAGAGATTGAAGTAGGCAGGCTTGGATCAACGAAAATACGCGTCTGAATGGGCATGGGTGTAAAGACCCCAAAGTCAGGATCAGCGGCGCTTCGAGTGGCAGGTTTCCAATCACTGAATTTAGTTTCAATTTTTTTTGTGATGGCTTCGGGATCAATATCGCCAACCACAATCAATGTTGCGCGCTCAGGATGATAATAAGCTTCGTAATAACTTCGTACGGTTTGTGCATCGACCTTTTCAAGAATCTCGGCTTTGCCAATCGCCCAACGCGTCGGCGCACGCATGCCTGACATCATGACCGCGAGTTCTTCTTTGCCAGCACGTTGCTCTGCGGTATCGCGTAAGCGTAGTTCAGACAACACCACGCCACGTTCAGTCTTTAATGCCTCATCAGTGATATTCAATTCACTGGCTATTTCACGCATCAACATTAAGCCTATATCAACATTCTCATCACTTGCATTGGGCAGATCGAACTTGTAAACAGTTTGAGTGTTTGAGGTAAATGCATTGGTGTCTGCACCAAACTGCAGGCCAATGCGTTGCAATGACTTATCTACTTCACCATCTGGCACATGTTTGGAACCTCGGAAAGCCATATGTTCCAGCACATGTGCAATGCCTTGCTGTGCGTTGCTTTCTTGTATAGACCCTGTATCAAAACGGAATCGCAACGAGACATTATTTGTTGGCGTGTTATTGTGCATGATGACAAAGCGCATGCCGTTCGCGAGTACACCGAATTTGATGGCAGGATCGGGCTTAAGATCACTACTGTCCTGCGGCCATATGGCTGGCTTTGTGTCGGCGCTTGCTGCGGCTCGACTTTCTATGGCCTGGGTAATACTTGCGTCAAGGGTTGCGCTGATCGCCACACTTATCAAGAGCAGGTTGCGCAGTAATGATTTGAGATGGCCCGAAAAACGCATGATCACTCCTTAACACTCTGACAATATAGGTGCATTTGTCCGACACTAATTGAACCATGCAAACCATTTCATTAAATGATTGTTATGATAGTGTCTTGTGTGCGGTCGAATGTTACCAATAAATCAAAGCTATGTATTTCTTTCGCGTGTGAGTTTCCAATGCATCGGCTCTTATTGATCTATTTCATTGTGATGTTGACTCCGTTAGCGAACGCCGCTGACGTAGCCATAGGGCCGGTCAA
>JAICKZ010000187.1 GCA_025927665.1 Steroidobacteraceae bacterium
AATTTCTTTGCCTGATTGAATTCGAATTTCTGTCTATCGATTTCCATACACCACTTGATATAATTTTGACTTTGCGCCAGAACCAACTAATTGCAATTTGATGGAAGTCAATCGTCCCTTCTTCCATGCAATGTCAACCTTGCCGCCACCGCGCACTCGCGCTCCTTTCAATTCGCCGACGGTCCATTGCTTCGGTAATGCAGGCAACACAATGATTTCATTATTAGAGCTTTGCACCAGCATCTCGGCGATGGCAGCAGGTCCGCCCAAATTGCCGTCGATCTGAAACGGCGGGCACAGATCAAACAGATTGGGTAAAGTACTTGTGTTGATGAGTAATTTGAGATTGTTGTATGCATGCTGTGAATTTTGCAGACGTGCCCACAACGCGACTCGCCATACTGTCGACCATCCTGTACCACCATCACCACGTAGTTCCAAACTTTTTTTTGCAGCCGTCGCGAGATCAGGTGTGTGATTAAGAGTGATATCACCACCGGGATACAACGAATACAAGTGTGAAACATGCCGGTGTTGAGGTTCCGTTTCTTCATAATCTTCAATCCATTCTTGTAATTGTCCACGTTTACCAATCTGCAGTGGTGGCAATCGACTTAATAGTTGTTGCAGTTGCCGACGAAATTCACCATCAACGGCGAGTATGCGTGTGGCACGAATACAATGTTCGAACAGTTCTGTGATCAATTCGATGTCCATCGTGGTCGCGTAACTTAATCCAACACTCTTACCATTCAAGAGATAACGATTCTCGGGTGAAGTCGAGGGATTGGTGACCAGCTTTCCTGCCACGGGTGAACCTGGCGGCGCTTCGAACAAATTATCAATCACAAACTCTGCTGCTGATTTCATGGCAGGATAAGCTTGATATTGCAGAAACTTATTATCGTCGCTGAACTCGTAATGATCCCACATCTGATTGGAAAGCCACACAGCGCCCATCGGCCAAAGTCCCCATGAACCATCGACCGGTGCAGCCGCTCGCCAAATATCTGTATTGTGATGCAACACCCAACCCCGACTGTGATAATTCACACGGGCGGTTTCAGCGCCAGTCACGCGCAAGTCACGAATCAAACTCCACAACGGTTCTTGCATCTCCCACAAGTCGCCCACATCGGCCTGCCAATAGTTCATTTGCAAATTGATATTCGTCGTCAACTTGCTACTCCATGGCGGAAGCAAATCCTGATTCCAAATACCTTGCAAGTTTGCAGGTTGACCGCCGGGACGCGAGCATGAAATCAGCAGATATCGGCCGAATTCAAAATAGAGAGCAAGCAAGTTGGGATCTTCGTTCTTAGCAAAATCCTTGATGCGTTGATCGATGCTTTCAATAGATTGATCGTTGCCAAGTTGCAATTGAACGCGAGAAAATAAGGCACGAAAGTCATCAAGATGACGTTGTCTGAGCATGTCATACGAATACTTGCTTGCTCGCTCAAGATAATTTTGTGCCCTGCTCAATGCGTCGGCACTAATGTCACGATAATTGACAAAGTTGGTGGCATTGCTGAACAACAACGTCACCGATGTGGCATCAGCAATATGTAGTTGCCCATCAGATTGTTTAATCGATCCGTCTTGTGGCAATACTTTCAACACCGCTGCGAATCGCATTCCGGGTTTGCTCCACGATCCCGTCCATGAACTCGGCGGATTTTGGCGCGGCTTAATTTGCCCATTCAACTGTAATGTATTGTCAAATGCCGCAACAGTTGTTCCACTTTGCGGAGAATCCATGGTCACGTCGAACGTTAGTTGTGCAGGCTTGCTTGCGGTGAGACGCATAACCAACACTTGATCTGGATAGGAAATGAACACTTCCCGTCTGAAGCTAACATCACCGATCTTGTAAGTCGTGATTGCAGTGGCATCATTGAGATTGAGCTCACGATGATATTCAGCAATCTGGTCACGTTTCGAGAAATGCAAATGAATATCACAGAACGGCTGATAAGGCATGAGCAACTTGGGATCACCCATAACATTTTCTGCGAGCTTCTCCGCCTCCGCAATGTTTCCAGAAAAAATCAGCTCACGAATCTGCTTCAAAGATACATCGGCATTTGCGTTGGTGTAGTCATGAGGTTCCCCACCCCATAAGGTACTTTCATTGATCTGCAAACGTTCATCCTGTGCACCACCAAACACCATGGCACCAATGCGACCATTACCTAACGGCAATGCTTCGGTCCAGTTATTAGCAGGTTTATCAAATGCAAGTTTGAAATCATTGTTTTCAACATTTGCAAAACAAATCGAAGCATTCATTGCAGCAACTGCAAGCAAAATTGAAACTGTGATTAAACACTTATCGCGCAATCGCATCATCTCACCTGCATGTAAACAACCATTCAAATCACCGCGTCACTTATTCCATAGAACCATTTCGGATGTTCGACCACGCATTGTTTGAAAAGCTTTGCAATGGCATGATATGAAGACGCACGCCGTTATTCTGGCAAGCTTAAAGTGCCTTGCACTTCAAAAGATGTTTTAGCCAATGATGCGCCGGTATCGGGTTGCCCCCCTCCAATAGAGATTGAATACTTTCCTTCGGCGATGATGATGTTTCCTTCTTCAGTCACCATGCTCAGATCACGTTGTTTCAATTCAAATTGCAATTTCTTAGATTCGTTTGGTTTCAGATGAACGCGCCTGAGGCCGCGTAATGCATGTCGCGGTGCACCTGATACCTTCGGGAAATCGAGATACAGTTGCACAATTTCATCGCCTGCACGTTTACCCGTATTGGTAACAGTTACTTGTGCTGTCAACGAATCCCCAGCCTTGATTAATTCATTCTCCAATTTCATCGCACTGTATGAAAATGTTGTATAGCTTAGCCCATATCCAAATGGATATAGCGGCTTGCCTTCGAAGTAACGATAAGTTCGTCCTCGCATTGCATAGTCTTCAAATGGAGGCAACTGATCAACGCCGGTATAAAATGTTACTGGCAAACGACCTGCTGGATTATTTTTTCCCGCCAGTGTTTCCGCAACTGCCGCGCCGCCTTCTTCGCCTGGATACCAAGATTCAAGAATGGCATTCACATGTTGATTTGCCCAATTCACTGCAAGTGCACTGCCATTCGCAAGTACTAACACCACGGGTTTTCCAGTCGCTACTATCGCTTGCAATAAATCTTGTTCCGGCTTTGGCAAATCAATACTGGTGCGATCGCCACCTTTGAATCCTGCCTCACTGACAGGCATTTCTTCACCTTCGAGTTCGCTGGTAATACCTAGCACAGCGATAACTATATCTGCGTTCTTTGCCGCTTCGATTGCACGATGATCCGGTGCGGGATTATATTTTGACCAAATAAGTTGCGCCTGAGTTGTGCCCGGTTTTGTTTGTTCGTAAACAACTTTGATGGCAACTTTCTTCCCCTGTTCAAGATGAATGTGTCCCATCTTGATTTGTTCTTCATCACTACCCGACCAACCTCGCGCAACCGGCTGGCCATCAATCAATACTTGAGCAAATCCCGATTGAAAGCGTGTGCCGATTGTGTAATCACTGGTTTCAGCAGCCGTGATATACCCACTCCACTCGACGAAAAATGGAAGCTTCTCTGATATTTGTGTGGGAAGATCATTGCCTGTCAAATCGATCTTGCTCATCGTCTGAGTTGTTAATGGAACGGGCTTCTTATCGCTAAATGAGGTGCCTATAGAAAAATTGGCAATTAATCCTGGCTGTCCATCTGCCGTGCTTAACACCGCCTCAGTAACAATTTCACCGTCGCTGCG
Organism: Steroidobacteraceae bacterium; assembly: GCA_025927665.1. Lineage (GTDB taxonomy): Bacteria > Pseudomonadota > Gammaproteobacteria > Steroidobacterales > Steroidobacteraceae > CAILZL01. Next base: position 3,780 of record JAICKZ010000187.1, read on the forward strand.
CAGGAATTGCGTTCCCGGCACAAAGGTAATGTGCGCATTGGGAAATTGCGTCTTTAATCCATCGAGCACCGAAACGATATGCGTCGGCGTACCGTTGTAATTGCCAAGCAAATACTTGGTTTGATCGGCTAACGGTCCAATAACGGCGATATTCGCCGTGTTCTTTCGTAGCGGCAAAGTGCCATCGTTCTTCAACAGCACCATTGATTCATTCGCAAGCGTTCGAGCCAGATCGCGATGTTGCGCGCTATCCAACTCTTTCTCGCTAATGCCGGCATAAGGAACGATGTTCGGCGGATCGAACATACCGAGTTTCATTCGCGCCGTAAACAAACGGACTAATGCAGTATCAATTTCGCTTTCTTTTAAAAATCCTTGATGATAAGCATCGAGATAAGGTTGAAAATCGTGATTGTCGTTGACCTTCGCGAAGTCAATGCACTCATTATCCATACCGCGCTGTAGCGATAATGCCGAAGCCTCTGCCTGAGTTTTAGTGAAGTGATGATCGCGAAAAATATTGACCACTGCTTCACAATCAGAAACAACATATCCATTAAACTGCCATTTATTGCGCAACTGATCTTGCAACAGAAATTCATTGGCACAGGCAGGCTGACCATTGACGCTGTTGTAAGCACACATGATTGAACCAGGCTTACCTTCCGTGACTGTGGCACGGAACGCCGGTAAATAAGTATCCAACTCATCGTGTTTGCTGACTTGTACATCAGCCGTGTGGCGAGTCGGTTCGGGCCCGCTATGCACGGCGTAATGCTTGGGAGTTGCAATGGCACGATAGTATTTTGGATCATCTCCTTGCAATCCAGTCACGAATGCAACACCGAAGCGCGCACTTAAGAAAGGGTCTTCGCCATAGGTTTCCTGTCCGCGTCCCCAACGTGGATCACGAAAGATATTAATGTTCGGCGCCCAGAAATCGAGGCCTTGAAACAGATCACTGTGTCCATCGCGCATACCTTGAACATACTTGATACGCCCTTCAATACCGGTCGCAATGGCCATTTGATGAATGGCGTCTGGATCGAACGTTGCTGCCAGACCGATCGGTTCTGGAAACGTGGTGACACCGCTGTTATTGGCGACGCCATGCAATGCCTCGCTCCACCAATCATAGTCCGGTATCTTTAAGCGTGGAACCGCACGCGATTGATTGACCAGTTGAGAAACTTTCTCTTCTACGGTCATGCGATGCACTAGATCTTTAGCACGCACTTCGGGTGACAATGATGTATCCAAATAATCGAGCTTGTCATTTGCATGTGCAATGAATGTAGCATCGAACATGACAAGTGCACTTAAACCGTAAAGCAGTTTGTATATTGAATGATGCATGATCTAAAACCCCTTCACACTAATGATTTATGTACAAATCGATATGGATACGGATGCGGGACTCATTTGATAATAACCAGGAACGCATAAATGGACACGCTAAACGGCGGAGCAACGAGCGAATCTGGAAATGAATTGACTTCACTCGATTCGATCTCAACCTCAGGCTTTTTATCAACAACAATGGTTGCATCCACGGAAGCAGGCGAAAGTCGCCACACCTTGCCATGTGAATCAAGCGTAGTCCCCATTACTTTAAGATTAACTGTTTGATCTCCATCCGAAGGATTAAGTACTGCAATGGTTAATGTTTTAAGATCGCTAGTAAAGGCAGCGCTGATATCGACTGGATAAGTATCACTTCCAGGATTAACCGCAGGCTGATCGCCTCCGGCTCGAAACAAAGGCTGAGGCTGAGGCGAATCACCTTTCACCGCAACTGGAATGCGACCAAAGTGATGGCTGTATAACTTAAACAACAATCCCGTCGGGTTAAGCACCGCATCAGTTCGGGTGGAAGCGATCATCGCGGTGGCAAAGGTAAAGCCACCTAACTGGTATAAATCAGAATGACGAAACATTTCATGAAAAGCCCATGCATACGCAGGCACCACTTTGTACGAATTGATGCCACCACCAATGTATGCCCATTCATCAATAGCAATTGGTACTGGCTTGGCTTTAAGCCCTGGAATTAATTTTAGATACTGTTGATAGTGTTCGTACTTTACGCGCACTTGTGTAGCAGGCGCACGTTCCCATTCAATCAATGATTGAGGTGCGATGTTAACTTTCTTTCCTGTTGCAAGATCCAGATGCATGTTGCTAGTTGAATAGTAGTGCTCGCTGAGCATATCAATACTATCCAGGCAGTGAGCTAACAAGTTTCCGCTCCAATCCGCTTTAGATAAGTAATCAGGCACGATTTGACCATTGATGCGTCGTGATTGATTGGCGCCTGCCATCACATCGGGCATGGCACCCGCGGCGATGAGAATGATGGAGGGATCGACCTTGCGCATCGCTTTGGCAAATTGAGTGTGTTTCAACTCATATTGATCCAATGCCATGGAACCCATTTGGTAATCACCCCAAGGTTCATTGCCAATGCCCCAAAATTTCACGTGATAAGGTTCTGGATGTCCGTTCGCAGCACGCCACTTACCCATCGCCGTGGTCACTGCACCGTTGGTATATTCAACCAACTCTCTTGCAGACCATGCATCACCAAATCCTGCATTGACGGTGATATAAGGATCTACACCTAGCAGCTTACAAAGTGTAATGAATTCGTCGGTACCGACATCGTTCGGCTCCATCATCCGCCATGCGTAGTCCCACCGGGAGGGCCG
>JAICKZ010000265.1 GCA_025927665.1 Steroidobacteraceae bacterium
AAAGGTGTGTTGGGAAATCCATACCATTTTTTTTGTGCGCCCCATGTCACTGCGCCTGCTGCTGCAGTACGACCATGAAAGCTGCCTTCCACTGCGACTACTTCTGATGCTTCGGTCATACGCAGTGCGATCTTCAGTGCATTCTCATTGGCTTCGGCACCCGAATTGACGAAGAACACGGTATCCAATCCCAATCCACAAAATTTGGCTAACTTGGTGGCGGCACGTGCGCGTACCTCCATCGGCACTGCATTGGTTTGAAATGACATTGCTTTTGCTTGTGCAGTTAATGCTTCGATCCAACGTGGATGTCCATACCCCAGCGCGGCGACTGCATGACCACCATAAAGATCGAGTACCTTGCGACCATCAGCAGTGAACAAATGCACGCCTTGCCCATAAGATACTTCTAAAGAAAACTGTGCATATACATGCGCCAGATGATCTGGTTCTTCATTTTTATTGGGTCGTAATGGAATTACGTTTTGCATACATTCACCTTAAGCTCATATTCTCTTGACGCAATCTTCAAACGTCGCAAACACAGTAGTTTCGAGATGGGTTCATCATGTCCAGCCTGGCGCCGGTGTCACCAAGCCTGTGGTTTCATCAAAGCCTAACAATCGATTCAACCATTGTACTGCACCACCAGCGGCGCCTTTGACCAAATTATCAATCGCACACATCACTGCAATGGTATTACCATTTACCACTGCACTCATATGTGCATAGTTGCTGGTCGCGACATCTTTAATACGTGGCATGTCATTACTTACACGCACAAAGGGAGAGTGTTTGTAAAACTCTTGTAATGCAGCAACCAACTCCACCGTTTTAATTGGCTTAAGCGCCGTCGATTGAACCGTCGTATGAATACCGCGTGCAAACGGCCCTGAATGCGGCACAAAATTAAATTCAGCCTGAACATCTGTAGCAGCATGAGCAAGTTGAACCACTTCGGGTGTGTGTCGATGCGCCAAAGCGTTGTATACATAAAAATCACTATGACGTTGTGGATGATGTGTGCCAGCCACGGGTGTACGACCTGAACCGGTACTGCCAGTGACGCCTGCTGCAAACAATCGTGGCTCGCATAAACCCAACTTCAACAACGGCACACTGGCCAACAATATTGAAGTAGCAAAACATCCTGGATGACTGACATGAGGTGTATTTACTTTTGCCAAATGCTCAGGCACTGCACAAGTAAATTGCTTGATACGCTCTGGCGCACCATGCGCATGTTTGTATACGGCTTCGTATGCAGAGGCAGTGGTATAACGATAGTCAGCGGAAATATCCACAACCGTTAATTCCGTACCCGCTTGTTCTGAAGCGGCAATCAATCCATCAAGTAATTTATGTGACACACCATGTGGTGCCGCGGCGAGTATTGCCGATTTCGGTAAGGTTTTAACAAGTTGAGTGACTTCTTCCAAACTTGAATACTTCAAGGTGGGATAAGTCACGGCAAGATGTGGAAATGATTTGGCAAGTGACTCGCCCGGTTGACTGTCTGATAAAATGGCATTGAGTTCGAGATACGGATGCGCAGCGATCAAGCGCAACAACTCACCGGCTACATAGCCTGTACCACCTAAGACAATCGTTGGAACCTTGTTAGTCATTCAACCGTTACCATTCATTCACATTACACAACTAAATATTTAAACATTGGGCAGTGAGGTTGTCTTTTTTCAGAACCGTCGAAAACACGATGTTTTCATCGGAGCCTCCATGGAAGGATTTACGGCGTTTCTGAAAAAAGACAACCTCCACTGCCACAACCTAAGCCTTCAATCCTGTTTCACAGTACTTTTCGCCAACACTTCTGGCGATAACTTCAAACTATCAATGACGCAATCGCCCAATGCCACCCCATCGGTCATGGCATTAAAGGCTGGCACTTTCATTTGTTCACGAATGATATTCACACCCACTGCGTTATCAGTTGACGGCCCTGTCACGACACTGGGTTCAATACCAAATTTTTCACGCAATAGTTTTACACCGCCCCATGCAGCGACAGGGTCGTTTGCGGATAACACCACGGAAGTCAGAGATGCTTTGATATCTTCTGCTAACAGAATGGCTTCAACGCCATAAGCACCGAGCAAGCCATCGCCTAATTCAAAAACAATCACATCAGGATCGCCCAATGCCATTTCAGTCAATAGCGTGCGCGTAATTGCCGGGCCGGTTTTTGCAGTGGTGGTGACTACACCATAGTCAGTGAAAATAGCACTGCGTTTTGCACCAGCATCTTCCATTGCCAAAATATCACGACGCAAAGAAACACCGGTTGCTTTGAAGGCGTGAATATTCAAACCACGATGCCGCATCCGCGCAACGATGGCGCAAGCGGCCGCTGTTTTACCGGCTTCCATGCAAGTACCGGCAAGCGCAACCACCGGCACACCACGCGTATTAACGGGTGCAGCGTAATCCAACGGTTTGTAACCTACTTTTGCTGGCACACCGATGCGCTCGCCAAGATAAGGAAATTGCAACACCACACCAAGCACACGGCAATCAAAGGGTTTGCCTTTGTCAGGATTCGCTGAATCGCAAATGCCTAACACACCACCGATATTCAACATCTGAATGATGTCGCCTTCTTTGACCGTTTCAGGCAAGTGACCTGAGTAACCGAACAAAGCCTGACGATGCCCGAGTGCGCCGACCACAACGTCGCCTTTGGCCACTTTTGCCATACGACCACTGGTAAGTTCCAAGGTGTTGTAAGTAGATTTGCTGGTAAGCACCTCAACCACCAACACCACGCCTTCTGCACAAGGAATGTTTTGCGTCTCAATGCGCAGCTCATGGCCAAGGCTTAACGCCTGTGTGATTGAAGCGACTTTATCGACAACTACATTTTTCATCTCACTTTCCCGCTCTTTGCCAGAACGATCCTGTCAACGACAACATCTTTGAGTAACCCAATGCATCCGCTGCAGTCCATTCACCTGCGGCTTCGCCATAAACGCCTTTCGATGCAGCCATGATGGAATATTCTGAAGTTACACCTTCAATGAACGCATTGCCTGGACGGTATTTCACTTTCACTTCACCCGTGACACGGGCTTGTGATGAAACCAATAGTGCTTCGATGTCACGGCATACCGGATCAAGATGCTGACCTTCATGTACCCAATCGCCGTATTGCAACGCCACCATTTCCTTAACGCGTGTTTGTTTGCCAGTTAATACCAACTTCTCTAACTCGCGATGTGCATTAAGCAATACCTCTGCGGCAGGTGCTTCGAATGCCACGCGACCCTTGGTACCAATGATGGTATCGCCGACATGAATGCCACGGCCCACACCAAACTTCGCACCAATGGTTTCCAGCTTTTCAATCACGGCAACGGCATCCAACTTCACACCATCGACACTGCATGGAATACCTTTCTCAAAACCGACAGTGTGAGTTTCAGGTGCTTGCGGATTGCTGAATGCATCTTTCGATAACACCCAAGCCTCATCAGGAATGCTGTCAGTCGATGTCAATGTTTCTTTGCCGCCAATCGTCACGCCCCATAAACCGCGATTCACCGAGTACGCAGCACCATATGGCGGTAACGGCAATTTTCTATCTTCAAGATATTTCAATTGCTCGGGACGTTTGAATGCTTTGTCGCGCACCGGCGCAAGAATAATGAGTTCCGGCGCGAGTGTGCGCAACGCAACTTCAAATCGTACTTGGTCATTACCTGCAGCGGTACAACCATGCGCAACAATTTTTGTTCCTAATTTACGTGCATATTCCGCGATGATTTGTGCTTGCATCACACGTTCGGCACCCACACAGAGTGGATACAACTGACCACGGCGCACATTGCCCATAATCAAGTACTTCAACACTTGATCAAAGTAAGTGGGCTTAGCTTCGACCAATATTTGTTGTTGTGCTCCATAAGTTTTGGCGCGTTGCTCCAACACTTTGGCAGCCTCCATATCGATACCGCCGGTATCCACCGTCATGGTGATGATGGGACGGTTGTAATTTTCTTTTAACCAGGGCACCAAAAACGAAGTGTCGAGGCCACCGGAGAAGGCCAACAAAATAGGTTCGGAACCAGCGGGAATGTGCTCAGTCATGATTCAATGTAATTGCTGAAATAGAAAAAGAATTTAAAAATGAAACGCACTGCGAAGACGTTTACTCAACTGTTGTTGAGCACGGCCATCAGCAGTGGCAATAAAAATAGTGTCATCACCAGAAATGGTACCGACCACTTCGGGCCAATCAGCTTGATCAATGGCCACCGCAACGCTTTGTGCTGTACCAGTCGTTGTCTTAATCACGGTGAGCGAAGCGCCCGCGACTTTGACATTGGTGACAAAACGACTGACCGAATGAAATGGATCAACACTGCTCGCCGCGCCCTCCGGCAC
>JAICKZ010000111.1 GCA_025927665.1 Steroidobacteraceae bacterium
CACAGTCACGACTTCACAAGGCACCTTAAGTTCACTTGACCAATCAAGACATTGTTGTGCCCAACCTGTCGATGCAATTTGCAATTGATGATTGACATGAATCGCACGCAACTGCCAATCATATTGTTCTTGCCTTAGCCTGCTCAATGCGTGTAGTAACACCACGGAGTCCATTCCACCACTCAATGCGATGCAAAGATTTCGCGACTGAACGTCGTTCATTAATACATTCAGTGTCGCAAGCAATCGTGATGGTGAAAATTCAGACATGAAGTTATTACATTATAGGACCAATACATCATTGCTGGTGTGCTGTGGACAAAAACCGCCAAAAACATAAATGTCTTTGCTGAACTTACATACAAAGACTGTATTTATGACGCTTCTGGAAATAGATTAGCAGCGATGCAATAAAGGTTACGAAGTCTTTCAGACTGAAGTAATTATTCAACCTTCAGTAAATACACCAAACCCACGCAACCGCTTGTAACGTTTCTCTAATACTTCCTGTATGGGATGACGTTCCAGATCACTCAGATGTCTGATAATGCCCGTCCTCACTACTTCGGCCATAGCAACGGGATCGCGATGTGCACCACCTAATGGCTCTTTCAATACTTCATCGACCAGATCTTGTTTTGCCAGACGCTCCGCAGTCAGTCCCATGGCTTCCGCAGCGAGTTCTTTCTTCTCGGCACTCTTCCACAAAATCGATGCACAGCCTTCCGGCGTTATTACCGAGTACACACTGAATTGCAGCATGAGTAAACGATCACACACGCCGATGGCGAGTGCACCGCCGGAACCTCCTTCACCGATAACCACACTGATGGTAGGTACTTTCAATTCCGACATGATAAACAAACAGCGCGCAATCGCCTCACTTTGACCACGCTCTTCTGAACCAACGCCAGGATAAGCGCCCGGTGTATCGATCAAAGTGATAAGGGGCATTTGAAAGCGTTCGGCCATCAACATCAAGCGTTGCGCCTTGCGGTAACCTTCAGGCTTTGGCATCCCATAATTACGACGAACGCGTTCCTTCGTATCGCGGCCCTTTTGCTGCCCAATTACCATGACGGGCTTACCGTCCAACCGTCCAACACCGCCCACAATCGCAGCATCATCGGCGTACATGCGATCGCCATGCAGCTCATTAAAGTCGGTGAATAACATACTAATGTAATCCAGCGCATAGGGACGCTGCGGATGACGAGCGAGTTGGGTCACCTGCCAGGGTGTGAGACTGGAAAAAATACTGGTGGTCAATGCACGGCTTTTGGCGCGCAGCCGAGCAATTTCCTCTGCCAGACTGATTTCAGCATCGTTAGTTACGAATTTCAGTTCATCAATCTTGGCTTCGAGTTCGGCAATGGGTTGCTCAAACTCCAGGAAGTTCATGGCCATAACATCTCACCGCATTAAACAAGGGCGCGACAATAGCGAAGAACGATGAATATCGCCATAGTCAGACGCGAGTTGGGTCACGAGACGCACACCATTTCGATCGAGCCACCATAGCCCATCCATTAAACAGGTCTGATTAGCGCAATGTTTCGCATTGTCATAGCCGCTTCTAAGATTTGGGATTGGAAGGGATACGGAACATTTTTCAACGGATCGTTACTTCAATTGATCACGACTGCCAATTAACCACGCTGAAGAATGCGCGTTAAAACCAATCTTCGGGTAATAAGTAACCGCTTTAGGTGCAGCGAGCAAAATGAGATTTGCCTTTGGATCAAGACTTGCCTGAGTACAGCGAATCAATTCTTTTCCTATGCCTTGGTGTTGATAGGTCTCATCGACGGCAAGATCTGATAAATAGCAGCAATAGGAAAAATCAGTTAAGGATCGTGCCACACCCACTAACTTGTCACCATCCCATGCGGTACATAGAAGATTGGCATGTTTAAGCATCTGATCGATACGCGATATGTTATCGATGGGCCTGCGTTCTCCTAGCGTGGAACGCTTCAGAACATCGATAAATTGCACGGCTGTGATGGCGCGATCGGAACTATAGGTAATCATAAGTTTGCAATTGCTGCGCGATTTCGCCGAAATTCGTATTTTATTTTGTTGAACAAAATAAAGTATTTGGCCATGTCAAATAACCGTGACTTAACAACACATCGAAAGGCATCACATGTAATGTAAGGAGCGTGGCAATAAGGTCTCCATACTATGGATTAGCCAGTGTGGCGGTAGTTTTTAAAATCCAGCTCCCTTTTTTATTATCAAATTCGGAGTGAAATAGGCAAGATCGGCAATCAAATCGCTCACCTCTGTCGGGCGCACTTTAATAATAATAAAAGGACCCTCTTGGGGATGAACTATCACCCAACTGCGGCCGGCAGTAGTGCATGCAGACGTCTTAGGGGAATCGATAATTTGCACGTCCTTCAAGTTTTTGAGATCGGCGGAATATCGAGTCGGCACAAGCTTATATGTCGATGACATAAATAACGTGCCTCCTGATCCGCTCACGCTGTTACCTGTCGAAACTTCCTTCTTTGCCGTAAAGGTTAAAATTCCCTTAGAAATTTCAGCTTGAGCGTCACTCCCAAACGTTACAGGATCCACGTGTCGGCAAATGCCGTAGTGCAAAAAATTCGTTAGTTGCTGGGTGGCGCTGGCTTCAGTAAGAGCGTCACGCTTTTTGGTCTGTATGTCAGACATTCTAACAGTCGATGTACAGCCCACCATGACAAAAAAACAGCATAAAAAAATCAACCTCATTTTAATTCCTCCTCTGTACCACTTCACCGTTAGTGCGATGTCATTATTCCTCAATCGTCAGAAGGTTGTCGACATGACAGGTGTTATGTTTCGTTCTTCTCAAAACTTAAGTCTTTGAAAAAGTGGTGGGCGCGACAGGGTTCGAACCTGTGACCCCTACCATGTCAAGGTAGTGCTCTACCACTGAGCTACGCGCCCTTCGAAAAGGGCCGCAAGAATACCGTCGCGTTGAGTAGGTGGCAAGAAAATCAACCACGACCTCGATACGGCGCCACTCCCTGCTCAGGAATCCACATTGAAGTAGGAGGTTTTCCGGTTTGCCAGAACACGTCGATGGGGATTCCGCCACGAGGATACCAATATCCGCCAATCCGTAACCAATGAGGATTAATCAGCGCAGCGAGCCGTAATCCGATGGCCACTGTGCAATCTTCATGAAATGCACCGTGATTACGAAAGGAAGTCAAATATAACTTCAAAGATTTGCTTTCAATCAACCAGCGATTGGGAATGTAATCAATCACCAAATGCGCAAAATCAGGTTGGCCAGTGACCGGGCATAGCGAGGTAAACTCCGGAGCGGTGAATCGAGCAAGATAGCGTTGTGTAATATGTGGGTTAGGAACACGCTCCAACATCGCTTTTTCGGGTGACTCTGGGTTAGCCACGCTACGACCCAACTGGCTAAGCGGCTTATGATGCGTTACTGGTTTTTTGGCTTTTGACATAGCAAGTGTTCCACGATGAGTTTGTACGCATAATGCCATGCATCGCAAAGAATAAAAGGTCACCACATGAATGATGCTGTTGAAGTATCTGCTTTGCGCGAAAAAATCGAATCATTAGAGCGCCAGCAAGAATTATTGTTGTACATCGTGACGCATGATCTACGTACACCGGTCATGGCCATTCTGGGATTTACCGACATGCTATGTACCGATTGGCGGAATGACGTCCATCCAGATCGGTCACTTCAATATCTGGGACATATTCGTAATGCTGCTTGTCGTCAAAGTCAAATCATCGAAGATCTGCAACAAATTGCGCAGTTACAACACCGACCGTTGCAATGCCAATCCGTCAATTTAGCCATGCTGGTACAAGATGCATTAAATTCCTTGGTGAGTGATGCAGACATCTCGCTTCAGATCACTAACACACTTTTTGTACATTGCGATGCAGAGCTGATGAAAGTCGCATTGCGTTCATTGATGACATTTTCTCTGAAGTTGGCAGAACGTATGTCCGTGTCGACAACACAGTTCAGTGCAGATATTCACCACAGTGTTTTAACTTTGTGTATTCGCAGCGAAACTGGAATTGATTTATGCACGGATCACACCTTATTGGGGCTGTTTCGCTGCCTTCAAATCAAAGCCGAATTTAATGAGGTAGGGTTTGGATTACTGACAGCAGCCGCAATCATTCATCGCCATGGCGGGGGAATCTGGGTGGATTCCGACGATACTAGAAAAATCACTTTGTGTTTCAGACTGCCTCTAAGCTCGGATAACGGATTCATGTCTGACAAACCCGATCAGTCAGGCTAGAATTATCAGTTGTTAATATTCGTCGGCATGATCGATTTAAATTATCTTTAACGAAAATAAACCGCGGAAACATCATGAAATTTTCAAAATTAGTAATTGAGGTAATTGTCTGCGTCAGTTGCACGCAGATTAATATGGCGCAGGCACAATCTCCGGGTAACTCGGGTACCAGCGTTGATCCAGCAAACTGGGGAAATTCTGCAACCAATGGTGCAGCGCCCATTCAAGAGCAGATGAAACAACTAGCCGACTACCTCGATAAAGCAAAAGCCTTCGATCGCAAGACTGTGAAAGACGCACCGGCTCAAGAAATTATCATGGCGCGTGTCAATGAAATCATCGACGCACTCAAGCTTCAATGTTCACTTAAGAGTGCCGTATTGGTTGGCAGCAGCGCCGACACCGTTGGTGGAAAGATTTATCAGCGCAACTTGTATGAAGCTGCCTGCAATAATGATATGGGATACTTTCTGAGTTCACGTGATCGCTATAGAAAAGATACTGGAAAACTTGATGCCCCCACTGCAGCAACCTCAACTGCACTCACTTGCTTTTCTGCGGAAGCCATCAAGAATGCCGACGAAGCTAAAGGAATCAAGTCCGAATTTTATTGCCAACTTCCAGACAATGGTGGCGGCGACATCAAAGCAATGGCAGGTAAAATATTGGCTTCAGTGGGCATAACTTGTAACGTCACTAAATTTCAATGGTTTGGAATTAAAGAAGCTGCCAAAACTGAATTGACTGAGTCGGCCTGTGACAATGGCTCGGGATTTTTGCTTGAAACTGCGCTTCCCGAAGGCAGCACATCGTCAAGTGCTATGAACTGCGTAGATGCATCGCGTAAAGGATTGGACTGCAAACTAACACAGGTTGCGAAGTTACCCACCTTACAGACGTTCAAGGATTATTTGGCCAAGACAAATATCCAGTGCAATACCGATAGCTATAATCAAATTAAAGTTCTGGGTAAGGAATCCACAAAGCAGCGATACGTGGTGGAATTCAAGTGTGCACAGCAACCTAATGGATTGGTCGCGTTTATTCCGCTAGAAGGCAACACCAACAAATTTGAATCCATAGATTGCCCGGCAGCTGCGAAACGCGGCGTCAAGTGCGCACTGACGATCAAGAATTAAAATGCGGTTGTTACCAGTTGCGACGCTTTCAATGCATCGCAACTGGTAACGTTATTGAATTACTGCTGTTCAGCATGGGAATTTAGTATGCCTATATTATTAGTTCGCAACGTCGGCATTTTAATGGTTGCGTGTTTCATCATAACAACTGCGCACGCTAAAGATAGGCCGCCCACTTTCGCTGCAATTGGAGAATTAAAACAATATTCAGCTGAATTCTCTCAAGTTATAAAGCCCGGTACGAAGATAGAAAAACTCACTGAGGATAAATTTCAATGGGCTGAGGGCCCGCAGTGGATTCCGGCTACAAACAAACATGCAGGCTACTTGCTGGCAGATGATGTCCCTGGCAACACAACCTACCGTTGGTCAGAAGCAGATGGCTTGACAGTCTTTTTACAGCCTTCTGGTCTGGAACACGTAGACACAACAGTGTTCCGCGAACCGGGTGCAAATGGATTATTTCTTGAATCAGCCAACAGTCTATTGTCTGCCGACAGTGGCAATCGTCAGATCACTCGCATTGATTTAACAACGAAGAAAAAGACCGTCGTGGCCAGCACTTATCGAGGCAAAAAATTCAATAGCCCCAACGATGTGATCAAAAGTCGCGCTGGCAATATCTATTTCACGGACCCGCCTTATGGCTTAAAAGATATTGATAAGTCGCCGGCAAAAGAACAAACCTTTAACGGTGTGTATCGTATTGCCACCAATGGCACGGTCAGCGTGATTGATGATTCACTATCCTATCCTAATGGCCTTGCACTCTCGCCAGATGAGCACACTTTGTATGTGTCTGTTTCCGATCCGACAAATCCAATATGGATGGCTTACACACTTAACCACCAAGGCTTGGTTATATCCAAACGTGAATTGGCCAACGCCAAAGACTTGGTTGCAATGGGTTTGCCTGGTTTACCCGACGGCATGAAGGTAGCCAGGGATGGACACATTTTTGCTGCTGCACCTGGTGGCATTCTAGTGATGAACGCTACCGGTGAGCGATTGGGATTGATTTCAACTGGAACCAATGTTGCTAACTGCAATTTCGGTGATGATGGCAGCACGCTATATATGACTTCAAATAAATTCCTGGCCCGCGTAAAGCTCGCTATTAAAGCACATTGATGACGAATCAATAACTTAATCAATAACTGTCGCAATACAATTGGCAAAGTAAATGAAAACAATGTTTATATTGCTACTATCAATTGCTTGTGAGGCAATCTTGTTCACCTCAACATTTGCTGCCGACATTCCACAATATCCTCTTACCGAAGATTCGCTCGTACATGACAATGTGCCACATGGCAAATTGGAAGGGCCATTTGAATTTCACAGTAAGATCATCGCTGGCACAGTGCGGCGATACTGGATCTATGTGCCAGCGCAATACTCGGTAAAAACTGTCGCCAGTTTATTAATATTCCAAGATGGACAACGCGCTACTAACCCAGAGGGTGCGTTACGAATTCCAACCGTACTGGATAACCTGATAGCAAAAAAAGAAATCCCCGTCACGATTGGTGTTTTCATCACCCCTGGAAACTTAAGCGCGCACTATCCCGATAATCTTGGCATGGGCAATCCGGATCATCGCGCCGAAGAATACGATGCATTGAATGATCGCTATGCTAGATTTTTAATTGATGAATTGTTGCCTGAAATTAGTAGCAAGTACCACCTTACCAATGACCCGGAACAACGTGTGATTGGTGGCACCAGTAGCGGTGCAATATGCGCATTTACAGTCGCGTGGCATCGTCCAGATGTATTTCGCAAAGTCATCAGCATGATTGGTAGTTTCACTTCAATTGGCTATCAACCTGCTCATGCTGGAAAACCCATGACGCCAGGCGGCGATTTGTATCCAGGATTGATTCGCAAGACGCCGATCAAGCCTTTAAAAATATTTTTACAAGATGGCGCAAATGATTTGAACAACGAACATGGCAATTGGTTTCTTGCGAATCAACAAATGCTTTCAGCGCTTGAATGGGCTAATGCCAACGCGGATGAGAAGAAAGTGCTTGGGCCACGCTATGTCGTGAACCATGTCTGGGGTGAAGGCGATCATAGTGATCAACACGGCGGCAGCTTGCTTCCAGACATACTGCGTTGGATCTTTAAATAGATACTAAGATCAATGCTACCGCTTTGACGATTGCTTCGGATATGTCGTCAATTTCGTTTTTGATCTTTCTTTTTTAAGTGGGCGCGATATGGTTCATCGCGCCCTCATAGCAAAACTCGCTGCTGCTTGATTCAACCGCAACTGCTATCCGTGCAAGTTAGTGCGTTACTGCTAATGGACCAACTACTGAACAACAATCGTTCCAACCATTTTTGGATGTATGGAACAAGTAAAGTTATACGTTCCTGGCTTATCGAACTTGAATGAAAACTTGTCATTAGTATCCAGTGCGTTAGAACGAAACAACCCTGTATCGCTGACTACCGTGTGCGGTTCTTCGTCTTTGTTTAACCAATTTACCGTAGTACCGGCTTTGACTGTCAACGACATGGGCGAGAACATAAAATCCTTGATCACGACTTGATCTGCTTCTGCTGGATGCGCAGTTTCTGCAGTTGAATGTGCTGACTGCGCCGAATGCATTGACATTGATTCTGCTGAATGTGCCGTTGAGTGCATTGATTTTGCCGAATGTGTCGATTGTGCTGTTGTTGCTGAATGCGCTGTTGCCGTGACAAGCGCCATACACAACATGGATAAACAAAAACTCAACTTAGTTGTAACGAAATATTTAACTCGCATGATTTCTCTCGCATTACTCAATAATAACTAAACTTCCATTCACTTTAAGTCCGTTCCATCTGAACCTGTCGAAGCGTTCCTATAAAAAATATCGAAACACTTCGACGGTTCAGTACAAAAGGAAATCAAAGGTTGATTGCCATATTAATTAATAAATCAAATCGACTCAGCTCAAAGTGGAATCGTTTAATGCCAAACTGCGTGGATGTTTGACCACCGACACACTGGTAACACCCAACATCTTGGGTAATTGATCACTCGGAACTTTAAGTGGGCCAGGTCCTGGTCCATCACCCGGTGCGGGTTGTGGGTACGCGGTAGAACGAGCAGTATGGAAAGTAATATTGCCTTCTACTTTTTGAACGATCTGGTGAATATGACCATTCAATACGGTAACCGAACCAAAGCGCTGTAATTGCGCCATGAGTTGATCTGCATCACCTGTGCCCCATCCCCATGATTCGTAAATAGTCCACAACGGCATGTGTGCAAATACTACGATGGGTGTGCTGGATGATTTCGATTTTAAATCAGCCGTTACCCATGCAAGTTGCTCTGCACCCAGCGTACCAAGTCCACCTGGTTTGAACTGCAATACATTAATCAATGAGACAAAGTGCACGCCGTCATGATCGAAGCTGTAATAACCTTTGTTGTTGGAGGCTTTACCGAAGCGATTAAAATATTCAGTAACTGTTGCATCAGTGGTGTCATGTTCACCTGGCGTGGTATGCAACTCTGTTGTACGCAACTGAGAAAACAATTGACTGGCAAGATCAAATTCAGCTGGCTTTGATAGATGCGTAATATCGCCGGTATGAATAATCAGAGCTGGTTGCTGCTTCATGCCGTTAACCAGATCAATGGTTTGTTTAAGCGTACTACTCACATCAGGATTCGCTGCTTTATTAAATCCGATGTGGGTATCGCTGATCTGTACAAATAAAGGCTTACCCATAGTTGCGATATGTGCCTTATCCTCACTGGCCATAGCCAGATCAATTGGAGTAAATATACCGCCCGCCAATGTGAACAAGGTGCCAGCGCCACCATAAGCCATGCATTTAAGCGCATTGCGACGAGATTGCAACGAAGAGTCTTCAGACATAACTATCTCCCAAGTAAGTTAAAAGGCAAGACCAACCATTAAAGAGTTTTATTCCCAATTCAAAGACTTCCTTTCATTAAGAACCTATTTCAAAATGTAGCGAACGAAGTTAGGTTAGTTCACCCACAAAATAAAACTGGGTCTGAACGGAAGAACTGGTAACTTGGCTAATTGAATACGAACAGAAACAAATGAGACCAAATTGACAATAGTAAGTGAGCATCGCATAAGCGAAAATAACTAGTGTATTAATTTTAAGATAGATTCTGACGTTAGCATATTAACTATTACGCCGACTTGTATCTTGCAGTAA
>JAICKZ010000060.1 GCA_025927665.1 Steroidobacteraceae bacterium
TGCCGAGCTCAAAATGGAACGCTGTGCTTCTAGTTGCAAGCGACGCTCTGCACGCAACAATGATTCTTCATGTTCAATCTGTGCACGACGCTCCGCAACGGTACCCGTACCCAATCCGTTGAGCGCGTTTGTAGAGGCTGGGCGTTGCATTAATAGCTCCGTATATTAAAACGAAAAAATGTTCGACACGCGTGCAATTGCTACAGCGCGCCGAACATGTTCAAGACAGCAATCGCAATAGTGTTATTGCGATATTGGCTTGATTACCAGCGACCACCGCCGCCACCGCCATATCCGCCGCCGCCGCTACGACCACCGCCGCCACCGCTACGACCGCCGCCAGCAGGCTTGTCTTGTGCTTCATTGATCTTGAGCGGACGACCGCCCATATCTTGGCCATTCAGACTTTGGATAGCGCGAGCTGCATCAGCACGAGCCATTTCCACAAAGCCAAAGCCGCGTGGACGACCTGTCTCACGATCATTGATCAAGCTCACCGATTCAACAGCACCATGCTGTTCAAACAAGGCGCGAACAGTAGCTTCATCCGCCGTGAACGGCAGGTTTCCAACGTAAATCTTACTCATAGAAAATTCCTAAATAACGAATCGACTCGGGCTTTCAATAACGAAAGCTCAACCGATCCAAACAACAAATAACAGTCACTAGCAATTGCCGGTGCTGTCCCTTGGCTCGAAAACATTCGGTTTTGCGGACCTTGTAGAGAAACTGTCGCCAGAGTGGCGCAGGTCGCAAGGAGGGAAAAAAGAGAGCGGAACGAACCGCCTGCAACTATACACAGTCGTGGTGCTCCGTGCTGGTGTTTTACCGAAAGTCTGACGTGAATCGCTCAGTAAGCGTATCTTTGGCGGTATGAGCACTGTTATTCCAGTCGTGGATACGACGCCCGCACCCCCTTATCAGCTCAAGTTGATCGACCTCGCGACCACACCCGATGGTAGCGAAGGAACTTGGTATCGTTATGTCATCGTACAAGGGATGAGTGAAATCACCGGGATGCGTCCGGGTAATCACGATGAAGTTGACTTTGCGGTTCGCGAAATGGTTGATCGACTTAATGAACGCAGCGCCGGTAAGACTGCCAAGAAACTCAAAGTACCTGGTGTGAAAACGCCGCCTGCCGCAAGCAATGATTAATTTCACAATTAAGCTTGAATGAATTAGCGAAGCATCACTGATGCATTCATGCTGTGCGCATTGCTTGGCGTCGCGTGTACACATCTATTGCTGCATCCAGTTCGATCCAGTACGCAGAAACCTCAAGCGAGTGTATCTTCAAAGTGGCGGAGTGTTCTTTGCATTCGTTAGATGGATCGTTGAATGCACTAAACGCAAGTTCTTTCTTGAAAGCAATATAAAATATTACTGATACAACAACGGCCGTTGCTGATCGCATCAAGTTGGAAGAGAGCTGTGTGTTTATTGGAGCGTTAATCTGTTCCATTCGAGGTAGAATAAATTTACCATTTGAGACATCGCCATGCTGGCACGTGAAGTTCATTATGAAAAAACTGAAACACGAAGCCGACCTATTTAAAGCCGCATTGCTTGCCGGCATGAAATACGACGTAGATAGAAAGGCGGCTGAGTTTGAACCCGGCGATTCAATCAGTGAGAGAGTGCTGTTTATCTATCGCCTGCTGGTTCACGATAAAGTCATTCAGCCATTGCCGGAAGATCAGGTCGCGGAAGCCACCATGAAACACAAGCTCGCAATTTGGTATTCCAAACAACTTCCCAAAGATCATCCGCTGTTGAAATAAAACGATAGCACGCACCATAGTAATCATCGAAACGAATTCGATGATTACTAACTGAGTCCGCTCCAATTTGTTGCGAAATGCAAAATGTAGGCTGCGCTAATTCGTATTTATAAATCATGAAGTGTTAAACTTCCAAGCCCATCAAATTTTTATTTGTCCTTTATAAACTCACCTATGGGAGTCAACATGAACAATTCGATGTATCAATCCTCTGTCCCAGCCTTTATCCATGCATTAAATAATCTTGTCGCCATTCTCGAGAAAGGTGCGGCGCATGCCGAAGCCAAGAAAATAGATCCCACTGTGCTCGTCAATGCACGTTTGTTTCCAGATATGTTCGCATTGGTACGACAAGTTCAGGTTGCATGCGATAGTGCAAAAGCTGGCGCTGCGCGCCTCGCAGGCGTTGAACCTCCGGTGCATGAAGATAATGAGAAAACATTTGAAGAGCTGGTTGCACGTTGTAAGAAAGCAATTGCTTTTCTTGAAACGCTCACTGCCGCGCAAATCGATGGCAGTGAAGATAAAACCATTACCTGGAAAACACGTAGCAGCAGCAAGTCCATGCAGGCGCTACCGTACTTACATCGTCATCTGATTCCTAATCTTTATTTCCATGTAACCACCACGTACAACATTCTTCGGCATAACGGTGTTGAGTTGGGTAAGAAAGATTTCCTTGGCAATCCATAATAGTGGAATTGAATGATGCGCATCGATTTTATATCTGACATTGCTTGCCCGTGGTGTGCCGTGGGACTTGCAGCACTGGAAAAAGCTTTGTTGCAACTCGGTGATACAGTTTCTTACGAGTTGCACTTTCAACCGTTTGAATTAAACCCCGACATGCCACGTGAGGGCAAAAACCTCGTTGAATATCTTTCTAAAAAATATGGCATGACTGCCGAGCGTATTCTGGCAAATCATGAACAATTGCGACTACGTGGCGAAGCCGTTGGTTTTGTATTCGGTCATCGCGAACACATTTGGAATACATTTGATGCGCATCGTTTACTTTATTGGGCCGCTCTGTCAGATGTGAAAGACAGCCAATTAAAATTAAAATTAGCGTTACTGCGCGCGTATCATAGCGATGCCAAGAATCCGAGTGATCCACTGATTTTGCTATCGCTCGTCGAAGCCGTGGGTTTAGATAAAACTCAGGCGCAAAGAATATTACAAAGTGATGCTTATGCAAAAGAAGTTCGCAACTTGGAGAACGAGTGGCGTCAAGCAGGAATTAATGCGGTACCTAGCATGGTGATTAATCGCAAACATCTGCTGCAAGGAGCACAACTCATTGAGACGCTGTTGTCAGCTTTACAACAATTGAATGCCGAACATATTGAAGCGTAAACACTGTTTCTGCTTTTTTTGTTAATTGTTAAGCATGCAACAGGGAGGAACTCAACTCACCATATTAACTTAGTTGTTAGTACATAACTCTCGCAACTTATTTGCTAATTCATCATAGGTAAATGGTTTACGAATCAGTCTAAGTGGTTCATCCGTACCAGTGGTCAAGGTGTGCGGATTCTGAATATAGCCAGTGGTGTATAGTATTTTTATTTGTGGATACAACCGTTTGGCTTCTATTGCCAACTGATGACCATCAAGATCACCGGGAAGACCAATGTCAGTAAACAGAACGGATATATCGGGATGCTGCTTTAATACCGCCAATGCTGATTCAGCATCAACGGCTTCAAAAACAAGATACCCCAACTCACAAAGTACATCGCTGCTATAAAGGCGGACAATGTCATTGTCTTCCACGACCAGCACTGTACCCGCGTTAGCGCCATCATGTGGCACAGTGAACGGCGACGCGGTAGTAGTAGCTGAATCTTCAAGTGAACGTGGTAAATATATATCCACAGTCGTTCCTTCACCAACGTTGCTACGTAAACTAATATCACCACCCGACTGTTTCACGAAGCCATAGACCTGGGACAATCCTAAACCAGTTCCTTGTCCCATCGCTTTAGTGGTAAAAAATGGATCAAAAGCTTTCTCTCGCACTTCGGCTGACATACCTTTGCCATTATCCGTTACAGAAATCCGCACGTACCCGCCTTGCGTCTCAGCATTGTCCCAATGATCCTTATCGTTTGAAGTACAGAGCATCGTTTCAATTGTCAGTGTTCCAGAATCGGCAATCGCGTCGCGTGCGTTCACCGCTAAGTTAAGTAATGCATTTTCAAGTTGATTAGCGTCAATATTTGTATATAACGACTTATCGGCGAGTATTACTCGCAAGGAAATATGTTCACCTAAAGTTCGACGTAACATTTCAGATGTTTCTTTAACAAGATCATTAATGTTTGTGGGCTTAGGTTCCAATGGTTGGCGTCGTGCGAACGCCAGCAAACGCTGCGTTAATCCAGTGGCACGTTTCGCGGCAATCATCGAATGATCAATGGTACTGACAAGGTTGGGATCATCGATGGTCAATTTGCGCTGCACCGCCTCCAACCCGCCGTATATCACAGTAAGTAAATTATTAAAGTCATGGGCAATACCACCCGTTAATTGTCCAAGTGCTTCCATTTTTTGTGCTTGCCGCAATGCCTCTTCAGCTTTTTGTCGATCGATAATTTCTTGAGAAATTCTTCTGTTTGCTTCGGCTAATTCATAAGTGCGCTCGGCAACACGTTGTTCCAAAGATTCATTAAGGCCACGTAGCTCAGACTCCGCGCGCGAAATTCGCAACAACGCATTAACGGTTGCCACCAATTCATCAGCTTCTACTGGCTCAATCAAATAGGCATCGGCACCGCTTTCCAAACCCATTACACGATCTGCGCCACGAATATAAGTTGCTGAGGTTTGTAACACCAATATAGGAGACTTCTTCGATTTAAGTTGACGGCAAATATCCATTCCATTCATATCAGGCAGTTGCACATCAAGCACCGCCACATTAAGGAATTCGTCATTAATTATTTTGAGCGCATCGGTTCCAGTCTGAGCGGTTAGAACTTCATAACCAGCCCGCGTCAAAATACGTTGTTTCACGTACAAGCCGGAATCATCATCGTCGAGCACTAACACTCTGGGTACTGTGGTATTCATACGCCAACCTTCTGTCGTTGTCGCATTGCCTTTGCAATAGTCGCAATGAGCAACTGCGCAGACAGATCCTTCTTTGAAACAATTTCACTTACCTTATCTGCCAATGCATTTAAATGCGCATCGAGAATTTCCGCAGTCACAATCACAACGGGTATATGTCGTGTTCGTTCATCCGATGCAAGTTTCTCCACCACGATTGAGCCAGTCATACCAGGCAAATTTATGTCCAATAGTAATACATCGATGCACATTTCACGAGCCAACTGTAAACATTCAATTCCCGTGGGAGCTTCGATAATTTCATACTGATTCGCTGGCAATGATTGTCGAATGATATATCTAAAAGCCTCATCGTCTTCCGTCACCAATACCTTCACCCGCGCACTGGACAGCATGCGCGACAACACGCTAAGCAGCTGAATACGATTTATCGGCTTACTTAAGTATGCTTCGGCACCTAACGCCAATGCCTTTTGTTCATCTTCAATAGTTGATACGACAATCACAGGAATGTCGTTGGTGAAAGCATCTTGTTTAAGCGATGCTAGAAATTTCCAGCTGGTTTCATTGAACAATAGCAAATCTAGCAAGATTGCTGCTGGCTTGGATTGATTTACCAAACGTCGAGCTTCTGCAGTGGTTCGCGCAGATGTTAATGAATAATTCGTTCTTGCAAAGAGCTGTTGGTACACATATAGATCTGCTGGATCATCTTCAACCGCCAGAATTTGAATTCCCGGTGGTTTTTCAGTTGAATCCACTACCGAATCATCAGTAGGTAGCGGTGTGTCATATGCAACAGGTAGATGCAAAGAAAAGGTGGAGCCTTGACCTGGCGCGCTTACCACTTCGATACGACCATTCAATAATGTCGCTAGTTTTTTTGACAGCGGTAGTCCCAGGCCGGTGCCTTTATGACGCCGTTGTGCAGGATTATCAAGCTGCACAAACTCTTGAAAGATGTTTTCAATACTTTCTTCTGGTATGCCAATGCCAGAATCCGTCACTGATAATATGACTTCGTTTCGCTCCTTAGAAAGCGCTGCGGATACGCGCACGGTACCATGCTCAGTAAATTTGATTGCGTTCGAAATAAAATTTCGCAGTATTTGCGATACTTTGTTTTCATCACTATAAATAGTTGGCAACTCTTCCACTTCATCAAATACCAATGCAACTTTTTCTCCGACCAGCAAGGGTTTTAGCATGCCACGCAACGCGCCAAACAAACTTGGCAAAGAAAATTCCATTGGCCTGATATCGATTTTTCCCGCTTCGACCTTGGCGAGATCCAACAAATCATTCACAAGCTCGGTGAGGTTTTCTGCAGATCGTCGTATCAGTCTTATTTGCTTTTCTTGTTCTATATTTAATGGACCATCGATACGATCCTGTAATAACCGAGATAGAGCGATAATTGAATTAAGTGGGGTACGAAATTCATGGCTCATGTTGGATAAGAATCGTGATTTCAATTCATCGGCGCGGCGTAGATGATCAGCACGTTCATCAAGTTCGGCATACAGCGCCACCACTCCTCTATTGGTGTCCTCCAGTTCGTCATTCAAACGTTGCAACTCTTCGTGTTGACGACGCAGCAGATCTAGACTCAACAATAACTCTTGATTTTGGCCGCGAATTTCTGTCAGTGGGTCCATACGGTCTGAGATCATCAGTCGCTCAACAATCCCGGGAAACATATCAGGCATGATCGCGCCCACTTTGGACGGCAAAAATTTTCGCAATTGCACTGTAGTGCCATGACCTACTGAGCTTTCAATACTGAATTGATCCATCAACCGTTGCGCGCCAATAATGCCCACACCCAGACCGGTGCTGGATTTATGTGATCCTTCAAGAATTGCCTGCACATTTTCAATGCCCGGGCCTTTATCGCTTACGACTATTTCCAGTAGTTGCGGTGGCGTTTTTCCGATGATGAAAAACTCTATCTGCCCACCGTTGGCGTATTCAAAAGCGTTACGTGCAATTTCCGACAAGGCCGTCGCAATGCGAGTCTGATCTTGCTTATCAAAGCCCAACAGCTCGGTAAGTCCGCGCACGCGCTGACGCGCAAGCACGACATCAGTTTCATATCGAATTGCAATTTGTACTAGACGACCTTTCATAAAACACGCATTGCCACAATCGTTGCATCATCATTCGGTCGCCGATGATCGCGAAACAACACGCCAACTATCACGCTGGGATGACAGGCAATAAGTCCAGGGTACTGAGCCAGATCCCAACGACTTGATAAACCATCGGAATGTAAAATAACCAAGGGTGAATGTTCGAAAGGATAAGTGAACTCTACAATCGTCGGTGCTTTATGACCCGTGATGCCGTTACGAGAGATCATTTTCTTTGCAGTGCCATCGCTTATCAATGTACCCGCAATATTGCCAATACCAACGTAGCGTACGAGTTGCTGTTGCATATCAACACGCGCCATCGCAGTCGCCGCTCCACGAGTGGGAAGCAATGCACGATGAATCCGCTCCATCAGTGCTTTGCATTCTTCGTCGTGATAATTTGTAAAAATGTCTCCTGCCAACTCAGAAGCAATTGCCGCGTTATGCCCATGCCCTAATCCGTCGGCGACGAACACCGTGGTATTTTTTGCATTAACGCGCCACACATCGCCGCACTCCAGTTCACCTGGATAACATACTGTAAGTGCACCTATTTCTATGGCTTGGTTATGATCAAGCGATTGACTAATCTTTCGTGTTGCAAATAGTCGTGCGAGAATGACGGTACCCGATCCCAGTGCGGTGTAATAATCGAAACGATCTGCAATGCGAAATATCGCACCAAGACCATTGCCCTTGCTGCCTGCTGTTGAATAACCGTCTTGCATACAACGTTCTAAGCTCGCCATTCCTGGGCCACGATCTAATGCAAGTAATTCCAAGCCCGTTCCATCATTATCATCGAATTGTTTAATGTGAATAGTGCCACTGCCTGCATGCTTAAGTAGGTTGGTGGTCAGCTCTGAAGCAATTAACGCCGCCTTACCACGATCCTCTTCATCGAAACCGAGCGTGCGTGCTAACTCAGTGGCCACTCGACGCGCTTCTCCAACCGCACTAATCTCATTTACCTGAATTTGCATTACCGCTTCCAGCGCGCCAATGTAATAGTTGTTCCTTCGCCTGGCTTAGATGCAATATCAAATTCATTAGACAATCTTCTGGCACCGCCCAGTCCCAATCCCAGACCACTGCCTGAGGTATAGCCATCTGTGAGCGCTCGTTCGATATCAGGAATTCCCGGCCCTTTGTCTTCAAAAATAAGTCGTACGCCGCGACGCGTTGTATTCTGCAATATTTGCAATCGCAAGGTGCCGCCGCCACCGTAGATAACTGTGTTGCGAGCAATTTCGCTGGCGGCAGTGATCAATTTAGTTTGATCCACCAAACTAAAGCCAACCGCCGCAGTGCGTGAACGAACTTCTTGTCGCACGCGTACAACGTCTTCGGTGGAACGCACCGGTAATACGTCGTCTGCTTCGACGATCAATTAAGCTCTCCTGCATCAATCTCTCCCAACTCATCGTCAATTGAATTGCGAATCAATACCAATCCTTTATCTACATCCAAAGCAGTGCGCACACCGGGGAGATTCAAGCCCAATTCGACTAATGTAATAGCAACAGCGGGTCTCATTCCGACTACTACGGTAATTGCATCCAATACATTTGCCATTGATGCAATGTTATTCAAGGTACGACCAATAAAGGAGTCAACAATTTCCAACGCTGAGATATCGATAAGCACGCCGCGTGCTTTGGTGATAACAATTTTTTCAGTAAGATTATTTTGCAACGCAATCGCCAAACGGTCATGCATATCGACTTGAATCGACACCAATAAACAGTCGCCGATCTTTAAAATCGGGATATGTTCCATGTTACAAACTCCCGTTCTTCGGTGACGCAACTCGCTTTTCAACACTTCGACCGGTACGCCGTAGCGCCAGTGCAAAGGCATCGGCCATCGTTGCCTTGGACACCACGTTAAGCTCCAATCCCAAGTGCACAATGGTTTGCGCAATCTGTGGGCGAATACCGCTGATGATGCAATCTGCTCCCATTAATCGCGCAGCGGATACGGTTTTAATTAAGTGCTGCGCCACCAAAGTGTCCACGGTGGGTACGCCAGTGATGTCAATAATGGCGAACTCAGCACTGGACGTTACTAGTCTTTCCAACAAATTCTCCATCACCACTTGTGTGCGTTCGCTGTCGAGCGTACCAATTAACGGCAACGCAAGTATTCCTTCCCACAGTTCAACCACTGGCGTGGATAACTCTATAAGTTCTTGCTGCTGCCTGGCGATGACATTTTCGCGAGCGCTCTGTGCTACTTCAGTGGTATATAGCCCGAGCTTATCGATCAGCAGATTGATTCCCCAAATCTCCTGTTGTTGTTTTTCGACATTGCTATCTGTCTTCGCAAACAACAAGTTGAAGATTGGTTCCTTCAATGAAAACACAAACGTCGCAGTTTCTGCTGGCGTAAATCCTAGCGAGGTTCGTGTTCCCGATACTTCTTCAAGTATTTTGCGTGTCGCTGACCATTCAGTTGCTTTTAAATCATTCGGTGCTCCTGCTTGCAATGCACTGCATAACTCTGTCAGAAGTCCGCGTGATTGCTCCAACAACACCTCTTCTTTTATCCTGCGATTGAAAGCGCCCGTTTGACGTTGCAATGAAATCCAATCGTGCAACAGTGTAGTTTGATTTTTAGAAATTAATTCTGGAAGAGAAATATACGCGTTGGCCATAATTTTCCCGGTTAAAAGTAGTTGGAATAATTGCACATGACTCTATTTGATATCGACTTATCGCTAAACGGCGTTAGCGTTCAATATGTCAACAATGTGCTCAATCTAGCAATTGAAGTGTAAAGAGAGATACCGTGACCCGTATGTCAGCATCCCGGGTGCCGCATGTAGGATTCATCCTATAAAACAAGACGTGCTGCGATAGGTTGGTTTTTATTTCTATTATTTAGTTGCAGTTCGATAACACACTTATATTTATGCTGTCTGGCTTCCTTTAGCCAGTTGTCGTAGTACATATTGCAAAATACCTCCATGCTGATAGTACTCACGTTCCTTTGGCGTATCGATACGTACTCGTGCTTCAAACTTGATAGGTGAACCCGTTGCAGGTGTGGCGATAACATTTACCATTTTTGCATTACCATCGTTCAAGCCCACAATATCAATAGATTCTGTTCCGGTTAATCCAAGGCTTTGTGCGCTTTCACCATTTACAAATTGCAACGGCACAACTCCCATACCAATTAAATTGGAACGATGGATGCGTTCAAAGCTTTCCGCAATCACCGCTTTAACACCCAACAACATGGTGCCTTTGGCGGCCCAGTCGCGTGATGAACCCGTTCCATATTCTTTGCCTGCAAGTATCACTAATGGTGTGCCTGCGGCTTGATAACGCATGGATGCATCGAAGATGCTCATCACTTCATTCGATGGCACATGAACCGTGACACCACCTTCGGTGCCTGGCACTAATAAGTTACGCAAGCGAATGTTCGCAAACGTGCCACGCATCATCACTTCATGATTGCCGCGACGCGCACCATAAGAATTGAAATCCTGCGGCGTCACACCCAGTGAAGTAAGATACTTTGCTGCAGGACTGGTTTTAGAAATATTACCGGCCGGAGAAATATGATCAGTCGTCACTGAATCACCCAGCAATGCGAGCACGCGTGCCGCATGTATGTCCGTTATCGGTTTGGGCTGCATGCTTATTCCTTCAAAGTAAGGAGGATGCTTGACGTAAGTGGAATGATCATCCCAGGCATAAATTTTACCCGCCGGCACTTTGATGCCATTCCAGTTACTGTCGCCTGAGTACACGCTGGCATAACTCTTCTTGAACATCTCTGCGTGCACCGACTGCATCAACATTTTTTGCACTTCTGCCGCTGTAGGCCAGATATCTTTTAGATAAACAGGTTGATTATTTTTATCCACGCCTAACGGCTCCGTGTTGAGATCGATATCTAATGTACCGGCTAGTGCATAAGCCACTACTAACGGTGGTGAAGCAAGAAAATTCATTTTGATTTCAGGATGCACACGACCTTCAAAGTTACGATTGCCAGATAGCACTGCGCACGCCACTACTTCACCTTGCTTCACCGCTGCCGATATTTCTGGCTTAAGTGGGCCTGAGTTACCAATACAAGTCGTACAACCATAACCCACAATATAAAACCCAATCGCATCCAAATCCGTCAACAAACCTGATGCGGTTAGATAATCGGTGACCACTCGTGAACCAGGTGCAAGACTCGTTTTAACCCAAGGTTTGGAAGTCATGCCGCGCTCACGCGCCTTACGCGCCAGTAAACCCGCTGCAATCATCACAGCGGGATTGGAAGTGTTGGTACAACTGGTAATGGCGGCAATTAATACCGCGCCATCTTTTATTGCAAATTGATTGCTGTCTACCGTGGCAATTGCATGGCCAACTGCGGTTGAATCTTTTTGTTTACGTTCTTCTGCCATCTTCATCATGCTATTGGCATAAACTTGCTTTGCGATTCGCAACGGTACTCGATCTTGTGGACGCTTCGGTCCTGCAAGCGAAGGCTCAATGCTTGCAAGGTCAAGTTCAATGATCGCGCTATAGTCAGCCTGAGACTGACCATCCTCACGCCATAGATGTTGATGCTTCGCATACGCTTCAATCAACGCCAGTTGTTTTGCATCGCGACCGGTGAGTTGCAAGTAACGTATAGTTTCGCTGTCGATGGGAAAGATGGCGCAAGTGCTACCGAACTCGGGTGACATGTTGGCGATCGTTGCACGATCTGCCAACGGCAAATTTGACAAGCCATCACCAAAGAACTCTACAAACTTGTCAACGACGCCTTGCTTGCGCAACAGCTCAGTAATGGTTAATACCAGATCAGTAGCGGTGGCACCGGGTAACAAATGACCTACTAACTTTACACCAACCACTTGCGGAATAAGCATGGTGACGGGTTGACCCAGCATCGCAGCTTCCGCTTCAATGCCACCTACACCCCAACCCAAGACGCCAAGTGCATTCACCATTGTGGTATGCGAATCGGTACCCACCAACGTGTCTGGATAAGCCATATGCGTGCGATCTTTTTCTACATCGAACACTACTCTTGCCAAATGTTCGATGTTGACTTGATGAACGATGCCCGTATTTGGTGGCACTACTTTGAAATTATGAAATGCAGTTTGACCCCAGCGCAAGAATGCATAACGTTCAATATTGCGGGCAAATTCAATTTCAGTATTCTGCGCTAGTGATTGCATGGTGCCGTAATGATCCACTTGTACAGAATGATCAATCACTAACTCAGCGGGCGAAAGCGGATTAATATCATCAGGATTGCGACCCAGCTGTGTCATTGCATCACGCATCGCGGCAAGATCAACCACCACCGGAACGCCAGTGAAATCCTGCATGATGACGCGGCTTGGTGTGAAAGAAATTTCGTGTGAAGGCGCCGCATGAGCATCCCATTTCAATAATGCTTCAATATCGGTGGAAGTAACGTTGACTCCATCTTCAAAGCGCAACAGATTTTCCAGCAGAATTTTAAGAGAAAATGGCAGGCGATCAATATTATGCTGTTGTAACGCGGCCAGACTGCGCACTTGATAACTGGTACTGCCACACTTCAAGGTGGTCAGCGTCTTGAATGAATCTGTCATACGTCCTCCACAAATCTATCAAACCAATGTACTCGATATATCACATCGTTACGAGGCGCGCTGCAATTCAAAAGAACTCATAACGTCATTCTCAACCGATAGTACAACGAGTTATGCATAGGATGGGGTCATAGCATCCTAA